>NZ_JAHOCB010000098.1:0-1508 GCF_019125875.1 Erysipelatoclostridium sp. MSK.23.31
TATTTACCTAATATAAAACTTGTCATATTGTTGTCTTTTTGAATATATCCGCAGAGAACGAAATCATCATCAACCAGATATTTAAATTTAATCCAGTCAGTTGAACGCTTTTCAAAGAAATATTTGCTACCTTTTCGTTTGGCAACTACTCCTTCCAGTTCTTTTGATTTGACAATATTAAATAACTCTATACCAGTATTTTCTATAACTTTCGATATAGATATACGATTATTTTCATTAATTAATCGTGGCAATTTGTTTATTCTTTCTTCTATTGGTATATCGATAAGTAAGTCATTGTCAAAATATATTAAATCATAGACAACAAAGGTAGCAGGATACTTTTCAGATAAGAGTTTTATTTTAAAAAAGTCAGTTATAACTGTACGCTTTTGAACTTCGTAAAAGTCAGGTTTACCGTTTTTAAGGACAATGATCTCTCCATCAAGAATGCATTGTCCATTAACATTGGAAAAAATATTAGAAAGTTCAGGAAACTGATTAATCAGTTCTTTGTTACGCTTATTTCTTAAATCAACACTTTTTCTATCAATATATGCAAGACATCTGATTCCATCAAACTTTAATTCAAATAAATACTCTGGTGAGTTGAACGGCTCAGATTGATTAGCAATTAGCATTGGTCTTGCTAAACGTTTAGCAAAAATGTCATTCATAGTTACGATGCCATGTTATTTGATGCTTGTGTGTTAGCTAGATCAATAGACTGCTGCAGTGCAGACATTAAATCAATTACACTGTTAGGCTGACTGTCATCAGCAACTACTACTTCCTGACCGTTTATTTTAGTCTGTATAGCATCATGCAATTTAGCTTGATATTCATCGTGATACGCTTCTGGTGCAAATTTATTTGTCATAGAGTTGATTAAGGTTTTAGCCATTTCAAGTTCATTTTTATCAACAGAAACCTTGTTAATAGTTGGAGCTGGTTGAATTTCATCCTGAAAAAATAGTATTTTAGCAATGATGTCTGTTTTAGTGGGATACAGAACTATAAGTTCCTCCTTTGTCCCCATAACGGTTTTAGCAATGGCAACTTTCTTTTGAGATAATAGTGCTTGTCTGAGTAGTTCAAATGCCTTTTCACCACCAGGCTCTGGAACAATGTAATAATTTTTATCATAATATAATTGATCAATGTCGGTCATTTTAGCAAAATGTAATACATGAATAGTTTTATCAGTTTTTGATTTGATTCTTTCAAGTTCATCGTTAGATATTGTAACATATTTACCCTTTTCATATTCATACCCTTTTATAATATCACTACTTTTAACTTCTGAATTGCAAGAGGGACATAACTTTTGATATTTAATACGCTGGTATTTTCCGTTCTCATCTTTACATAGTTGATTGAAACTGATAGCTGTATTTCGGGTTGTTTTATAAAGTGAAACTGGTACATAAATAAGTCCAACGCTTATAGCGCTTTTGTGTGCAACTGCCATAATATCATTCCTTCTTTCATTAATATTAGATTTGACA
>NZ_JAHOCB010000099.1:0-1482 GCF_019125875.1 Erysipelatoclostridium sp. MSK.23.31
TATAAAACAGATAAGAATGGCAATATTGCTGTTTTTTATTTATCAAGACAGAAAACCTACTATCTTCAGGAAACAAAAGCACCTGACTCTTATAAATTAAATGATACCAGATATTATTTTTATATTGATGAGAAGGGGGCATTCAGTGTTTCAGATCTGAATGGTACTGTAGAAGATGGTACTTTTAATGTGCCGTTTCATGGTACAATGACCATTACTGTTAAAAATGAAATAGATATATGCAATCTTCGAATTACAAAGAAGAATGATAACAGTAAAGTATTAGAGAATGCTGAATTCAGCTTATATTCTGATAAGGAATGTACAAAGGAAATAGAAAAAGGAAAAACCGACAAGAACGGTCAATTGAATTTTGATCGGATTTCTGTTGGTGATTTTTATTTAAAAGAGACAAAAGCACCTGATGGATATAGATTATTAAAAGATCCAATTAAAATATCATTAAAAAATGTGAACGGGAAGTTCACTTTTTTTGTTAATGACAAAGAGATTAAGGAAGATGACAAAAATAACAGCTTAACGTTAGAAAACGGCTTATATACTGGCAATTTGACAGTTATAAACAGTCGAGGATCTATTCTTCCTGCAACGGGAAGTCCTATGACGATTATTTTAACAGCAGCAGGTGTTTTATGTTTATTAATTACAATCAAAAGGGGAAAAAACAATGATGAAGAACAAATTTAAAAAGTTAGGAATAACAGCTTTAGCTTGTGTACTGTCTTTAACGACAGCAGGAACAGTAGCAAATTTAGTCAACAGTGGAAATACTGGAAACGGAATTTTTACGAAACTAAATGCTGAAGGAACAGGACATATAACTATTAATGCCAATGTAGGAGATAATGGAGTTACTCAAAGTCTGGCAGGGAAGAAATTTAATATTTACCGCATCTTTGATGCTCAAAACAGTGCAGGAATGGAAAGTATTAACTATACAATGAATCCTGCATATGAAAAATCATTGAAAAAGGTTACTGGAAAAGATACAGAATATGCAATCATAGATTATATTCAAACGTTAAATAACAATCAGGTGATCAATGATGTTTCACAGACACAGAAAAATGAGACTGCATATTCTAATTTTAGATATTTTGTTGAGAGTCTGAGAAATATGTTAGTTGAAGATAAAGCCGACCCTACTCAGGTTTTAACAGTTCCATCTACAGCAACAGACAGTTATACATTAGATGTTGCATACGGGTGGTATATTATTGATGAAATTACGAGTGTTAATGGAACGCACAGTGCTGCATCCATGATTATGGTAAATACTGCTAATCCAGATGTTGCAATCGATATAAAATCAGATTTTCCTGTAATTCAAAAACAGATTTTAGAAGATGACAATCAAAAGAATATTGGAGCGGATAAAGACGGATGGAATGATGTAGGAGATTACGAGATTGGTCAAACCGTGCCTTACCGCTATTTGACATATGCGCCAGATATGAACGG
>NZ_JAHOCB010000100.1:0-1424 GCF_019125875.1 Erysipelatoclostridium sp. MSK.23.31
AAGGAGGAAATAAAATGTTACACAAAAAACTAAAACCATTCCCAAGTGATTTTTTATGGGGAGCTTCAACATCTGCTTATCAAGTAGAAGGAGCTAACTTAATCGATGGAAAAGGACCATCTTGTCAGGATGTCAAAAAAGTACCTGAAGGAACTTCAGAACTTGATGTGTGTGCTGATCAATATCATCGTTATAAAGAAGATATTGCATTGATGGCAGAAATGGGATTCAAGACTTATCGTTTCTCTATCGCTTGGACAAGAATTTTACCTAATGGAACTGGTGAAGTCAATCCAAAAGGAATTGAATATTATAATAATGTTATTAATGAATGTTTAAAATACGGTATTGAACCATTGGTAACAATGTTCCATTTTGATATGCCGGCTGCTTTAGATGAAAGAGGAAGCTGGGGTAATCCAGAATCGGTTGACTGGTTTGTAAACTTTGCAAAAGTTATGTATGAAAATTATGGTGATCGTGTTAAATATTGGCTAACGATCAACGAACAAAATATGCTGACTTTAGTTGGACCGGTAATTGGTACATTACACTTGCCGGAAGGATGCACAAACGAAATCAAAGAAATCTATCAGCAAAACCATCATATGCTGGTAGCACAAGCTAAAGCAATGGCATTATGCCACGAAATGATTCCTGGAGCAAAAATCGGACCTGCACCAAATATTTCATTAGTTTATCCTGCTTCTTGCAAACCTGAAGATGTTCTAGCAGCACAAAACTATAATGCTATAAGAAACTGGTTATATTTGGATATGGCGGTTTACGGTGTATATAATAATTTAGTTTGGGCTTACTTAGAAGAACATGATGCCTGCCCAACATTTGCACCTGGAGATGCTGAAGCATTGAAAAATGGACATCCTGATTTTATTGGTTTCAACTATTACAATACTGCTACTTGTGAAGCTAGTGATGGAACTGAAACAATGGATCCTGGAGCTGATCAGCAAACTGCTCGTGGTGAAGCCGGATTCTATCGTGGATTTAAAAATCCTAATTTACCAACTACTGAATTTGGATGGGAAATTGATCCAATGGGATTCCGGGCAACAATCCGTGAAATGTACTCACGTTATCGTCTGCCAATGATCGTTACTGAAAATGGACTAGGAGCATATGATAAATTAACAGAAGACGGTAAAGTACATGATCAATATCGAATTGAATATTTAAGAAAACATCTTGAACAGGTACAATTAGCAATCACAGACGGTTGTGAAATGATGGGATACTGTCCATGGTCAGCAGTAGACTTGATTTCAACACATGAAGGTATGGTCAAACGTTATGGATTTATTTATGTAGACCGTGAAGAATTTGATTTAAAAACTTTAGATCGTTATCGTAAAGATTCATTCTATTGGTACAAAAAAGTTATTGCCACTAATGGTGATGATTTA
>NZ_JAHOCB010000101.1:0-1375 GCF_019125875.1 Erysipelatoclostridium sp. MSK.23.31
AAACAGAGGAGAAAAAGAAAATGGAAAAGAAATATTCAGTTGTTATTGCTGGTGGTGGAAGTACTTTCACACCTGGGATTTGTTTATTATTGTTAGATCATATGGATCGTTTTCCAATTAGAAAAATTAAATTTTATGATAATTTTGCGGAACGTCAAGAAACCATCGCTAAAGCCTGTGAAATTTATTTAAAAGAAAATGCACCAGAAGTTGAGTTCGCTTATACTACTGATCCAGAAGAAGCTTTTACTGATGTTGACTTCGTTATGTGTCATATTCGTGTTGGATTATATGCAATGCGTGAAAAAGATGAAAAGATTCCAATGAAATATAATGTTGTTGGTCAAGAGACTTGTGGTCCTGGTGGAATTGCTTATGGCATGCGTTCTATTGGCGGGGTTATTGAAATTCTGGATTACATGGAAAAATATTCTCCAAATGCCTGGATGTTAAATTATTCTAATCCAGCTGCCATCGTAGCTGAAGCAACAAGAAGATTACGTCCTGATTCTAAGATCTTAAATATCTGTGACATGCCAATCGATCTTGAAGAAAAGATGGCTAACATGGTAGGGTTAAAGTCACGTAAAGAGATGTCTGTTGGATATTATGGATTAAACCACTTTGGATGGTGGCATAAAATTGAAGATAAAGACGGTAATGACTTAATGCCGGAAATCAAGAAGCATATGGCAGCTAATGGTTTTGCAGATGCACTGTCAGGAACGAATCAGCACGTGGAACAAAGCTGGATTGAAACATTCGCAAAAGCAAAAGATGTTTATGCATTAGATCCAGAAACAATCCCAAACACATATTTAAAATATTATTTATATCCTGATTATGTAGTAGAACATACTAATCCGGAACATACACGGGCAAATGAAGTAATGGAGCATCGAGAAAAGAATATTTTTACAGCTTGTAGAAAGATCATTGAAAAAGGAACAGCTGTAGACGGAGGGTTTGAACCAGATGCGCATGCTGAATATATTGTTGACTTAGCTTGTGCAATTGCTAAAAACACTAAAGAAAAAATGTTATTGATCGTACCGAATGAAGGAGCAGTAGAAAACTTTGACCGTACGGCAATGGTAGAGATTCCATGTATCGTAGGAAGCAGCGGATATGAAAGAATCTGTCAGGGATCAATTCCACAATTCCAAAAGGGATTAATGGAACAACAAGTATCAGTAGAGAAATTAGTAGTAGATGCATGGATAACAGGAAGCTATCAAAAATTATGGCAAGCAATCACATTATCAAAAACAGTACCAAGTGCAAGAGTAGCGAAATTAATCTTAGATGATTTAATTGAAGCGAATAAAGATTTCTGGCCTGAATTGAAATAAGATGTTAAAACTATTTAAAAAGA
>NZ_JAHOCB010000102.1:0-1331 GCF_019125875.1 Erysipelatoclostridium sp. MSK.23.31
ATGAAAAATAATTATGATGTTGTGGTTGTTGGAGCGGGACCAGCAGGAATCATGGCCTGCTATGAACTGTATTTGAAACAGCCGGAATTGAACGTATTGCTTATAGATAAAGGTCAGGATGTTATGAAACGTCACTGTCCGATCAAGGAAAAGAAGATCAAGTCCTGTCCAATCATCAGGAACAATGAACCGGGCTGTCTTCCTGCCTGTTCGATTACAGCCGGATTTGGCGGTGCCGGTGCCTATTCTGACGGTAAATTCAATATTACCAGTGAATTTGGCGGCTGGCTGACTGACTATCTTTCAACCAATGAGGTTGAAGATGTAATCAACTATGTTGACAATCTTTATTTAAAACACGGAGCAACCAGAGAAATAACGGATCCTACGACTGACAAGGTCAAAGAAATTGAACATCGAGGCTATGCAGTAGGATTAAAACTGCTGCGGGCCAAGGTAAGACATTTAGGAACAGAAGAGAATCTGCGGATCATGACAGAAATGTCAACGGAACTGAAAGAACATATTGATATGGCATTTAGAACAGCTGTAAAGGAAGTGCTGGTTGAAGACGGACATGCTGTCGGGGTAGTTCTGGAAAATGATGAGGTCATCAAAGCGAAGAAGATCGTACTGGCACCAGGACGAGACGGTTCTGCCTGGCTGACAAAAGTACTGAAACAGCATGGACTGGAGCTTTATAATAATCAGGTCGATATAGGAGTGCGGGTAGAGACCAGCAATATCGTAATGGAAGAGATCAACAGCAATCTGTATGAAGGTAAATTTGTCTATAATACAAGTGTCGGAACAAAAGTAAGAACATTCTGTTCAAATCCGTCAGGGCATGTAGTAATAGAGAATCACAGCGGGACGATGCTGGCGAACGGACATGCCTATCATGATCCGAAGCTGGGGAGCAAGAATACCAACTTTGCGCTGCTGGTATCCCATACCTTCAGCGAGCCGTTCAATGAACCGAATGAATTTGCACATGAGGTGAGCAGACTGGCGAACAAGCTGTCAAACGGATCAGTCATGGTGCAAAGATATGGAGATATCAAGAAAGGGAGAAGAACGACTTACAAGCGTTTGAAAGAAGGGTATACAGAGCCGACCTTAGCAGAGGCGGTACCGGGAGATCTGGGGCTGGTATTACCGTACAACACGATGAAATCAATTATCGAGATGATTGAGGCACTGGATAATGTAACACCGGGGATAGCGAATGAGCATACGTTGCTGTATGGAGTGGAAGCGAAATTCTATTCAGCGCGGCCAAAGGTAAGAGAAGGGTTTGAATGTGAAATAGATGATCTGTATGTAGCAGG
>NZ_JAHOCB010000103.1:0-1327 GCF_019125875.1 Erysipelatoclostridium sp. MSK.23.31
GACTCGATTTTGAGAAATTAAATTCATTTGTTGGTACAGGCATGGACTGAATCTGTTCATATCTCCATTTCAATCCAATTCCATTAGCCAATAAATCATCCCAGTTCTTGCCTCCATATATATCACCTGAATATGCGTATGAAGCCATAATATGTGTATAAAGATATTTATTAGTATCATTTGTAACCTGATCATCTTTAAAAACATCTCCAGGTCCACCATAACCGTAGTAAAGAACTTTTAAAAGTGCCTCGTTTGTATCAATGACACTATTTGCATATTGTCCTTCAGGTGGAGTTTCTTTAGAAGATTCCAAGCAATACGCTAAACTGCCGTTTATATAGCACATTTTTGTAGACCAGTTTCCAAGCCAGCTCGGATAGTAAATTTCCTGTCCCCAAGTCAGATTAGATGTAAAAGCACTCACATTGTTAAAATTATTAAGCACTAAAAAAATAGAAATAGATAGGGTAAATAAAATTTTTAAAAAACTTTTATATTTTCTCATATCTTTTATTCCTCATTATTATTTTTTATTCAATAGGTCCTACTTATCCTTTTCGATAATGCCATTAATAATATTGACGGCTTTCGCCGTCAATATTTAGCCCTCATAAATATAAAAAATATCATAATTTATCCCCTATTCTGTACTTTAAGAATAATAAAAGATGGCTATTATAAACAACCATCTAATATCCCATTATTTGTTTGTACTCTTCATAAGTTATACTCTTCTTATTAAAACCTGAGAAATCATAAGCATCATTCGGTAATGACATGGCATTTGGATTCCACTTTTCTTCTCTGCCTGCCCAAGAACCATTAAATGTTCTATCACCAACTTTATAAGACCATTCTACATAAATATATTTTTTAGTAGTTTCTCCTGTTGATCCAGTATTTCCTGAACCTGATCCACTTCCAGAACTTCCACCTGAATTACCACTATTTCCTCCAGAACTGCTACCACCAGATGTTCCTCCATTTGAAGGCTTGTTAGAACCACTACTAGATGATCCTGAGCTTCCTCCAGTAGAACCAGAAGGTTTGCTTCCAGAACTATTAGAGCTGCTATTTGAATTGTTTCCACTAGATACTACTTTATCTCCAGATGAATCTGCTTTTTTCTTAACAGTATTTTTAACTGTTTTCGTTCCGTCAGCATTAGTTACTGTCTCTTGCACTACCACTTCGTCCTCAGCGACTAATGGTAGAGCAATTACTGTTACTTTAAATTCTATTTCGTTCTTATTCCCATTGACATCCTCGACGTTTGCTTTAGCAATATATTCCATAGGCACATTAACATTAATTGTACTATAGT
>NZ_JAHOCB010000104.1:0-1269 GCF_019125875.1 Erysipelatoclostridium sp. MSK.23.31
TGATGTGTACCCAGTTTTCTGGACACGTTTAAATTTAGTTTTAAAAAAATTATGCCATGGATGCTAATCTGTACAAAATAGGTGGCATCCATTTTGTTTTTTCTGTATTCTTTTATTGCAGTAGAAAACTCTTAAAATGAATTGTATTCATTTTCATACCCATAATAGACTTCATTTTTTAATCGGCCAAAGAAAGTTTCCGTTACCGAATTATCATAACAGTTTCCTTTTCTAGACATTGATTGTATTATACTGTGTTCTTTTAATGAATTGATATAATGAGCATGTTGATATTTCCATCCCTGATCTGAGTGGAAAATCAATCCTTCAAGGATGGGAAACTTTTCATATGCCTGAGTCAGCATATCTGTAATTTGTTTAAGATTAGGATGCGGTGATAAATCATAGGAAATAATCTCATTTGTAAACCTATCTAATATTGGAGAAATATAACATTTTCCCCATGCAAAATTGAATTGAGATACATCAGTAGTCCATTTTTGTAATGGTCTACTCGCATTAAAATTCTATTAATAATATTATCTGCTACATTCCCTTTATAAGAATGGTATCTCTCTTTAGGACGTTTACCTAATAATCCCATATTATGCATAAGTCGTTACACTCTCTTATGATTTACCAGATAACCGCGATTTAGAAGCTCTCTATGAACTCGACGAACTCCATAGCGTCCCCTTATTTTGATCAAAGATTTCTTTTATCAGTTTCATCATCTCATGCCTTTAGAAGATGCTTTAATCGATATCCTTTTTCACGAATTTCTTTAACGATTGCTGCTCTTAAACGTATTAGTTCTTCTTTCTCAGGAGGAGTAAGTTCACTTGATATTATAGATTTTTTCAGAGGCTGCTCCTTACTATGTCGTCCCTTCTTTAAATCGAGACCATTATATCCATATATTTTATATCGTTTTACCCAGTTTGACAATTGACTGTGATTAATATTAGCACTTATTGCAACACTTTTTTTGAGATTCTCCAGCTAGAACCCTGGCAACTAAAGCGTATCTTTCTTCCACAGTATACTCAGTGCAGGTGGTAGGATGTTTTAAAGCATCTATTCCATGTAAGTCAGCGATTTTGACCCATGTAGTAATTCCTTTTCTAAAGTTTTTTTGTCCAATTCCTTCTGGTGTTTCATGCCATCGACCATTTTTATATAGTTCAACACACTTCAACTTAAATCCATAATCATATTTCATATAAAAACCCTCCTTACTGGTTTGCCCAGTAAAGAGGGTACGCATCA
>NZ_JAHOCB010000105.1:0-1256 GCF_019125875.1 Erysipelatoclostridium sp. MSK.23.31
TTAACGACAAAAACATACCCAGGAGGACTTTTACATGACCCAAGTACATTTTACACTGAAAAGCGAAGAGATTCAAAGCATTATTGAATATTCTGTAAAGGATGACGTTTCTAAAAATATTTTAACAACGGTATTTAATCAACTAATGGAAAATCAACGAACAGAATATATTCAAGCAAAAGAATATGAACGAACAGAAAACCGACAAAGTCAACGAAATGGCTATTATGAGCGCAGCTTTACGACACGTGTAGGCACGCTAGAATTAAAAGTACCCAGAACACGTGATGGCCATTTTTCACCCACAGTGTTTGAACGTTATCAACGAAACGAAAAAGCCCTCATGGCTTCAATGTTGGAAATGTATGTATCAGGCGTTTCAACTCGTAAAGTATCAAAAATTGTGGAAGAACTTTGTGGTAAATCCGTCTCTAAGTCCTTCGTTTCTAGCTTAACAGAACAGCTAGAACCTATGGTTAACGAGTGGCAGAATCGTTTATTATCAGAAAAAAATTATCCTTACTTAATGACCGATGTACTCTATATAAAAGTACGAGAAGAAAATCGAGTACTCTCAAAAAGCTGTCATATAGCGATTGGAATAACCAAAGATGGCGACCGTGAAATTATCGGCTTCATGATTCAAAGTGGCGAAAGCGAAGAGACCTGGACAACATTTTTTGAATACCTAAAAGAACGCGGTTTACAAGGTACGGAACTCGTTATTTCTGATGCGCACAAAGGATTAGTCTCTGCCATTAGAAAATCCTTCACCAACGTAAGTTGGCAAAGATGCCAAGTTCACTTCCTAAGAAATATCTTTACCACCATTCCTAAAAAAATTCAAAATCTTTCAGAGAAGCTGTTAAAGGAATTTTTAAGTTCACAGATATTAACTTAGCGCGTGAGGCTAAAAATCGATTGATTCATGATTATATCGATCAACCAAAATATTCAAAAGCTTGCGCATCATTGGATGATGGATTCGAAGACGCCTTTCAATATACCGTACAAGGAAATTCCCACAATCGACTAAAGAGTACCAATCTAATTGAACGACTGAATCAAGAAGTACGCAGAAGAGAAAAGATTATTCGCATCTTCCCCAATCAAACATCAGCCAATCGCTTAATTGGAGCCGTTCTTATGGACCTACATGATGAATGGATTTATTCTTCAAGAAAATACATCAATTTTGATAAGTAGAAATGGTAAAAACATTGTATAGCATTTTACACAGGAGTCTGGACTTGACT
>NZ_JAHOCB010000010.1:0-88932 GCF_019125875.1 Erysipelatoclostridium sp. MSK.23.31
CTACTAGATTTAAATTTTTTGTACTTAAAAAAGCCTCAATTTCATTATCCTGAATAGGAGACTTTTTATTGTTAATCATATTAACTTTTTCTTCAATAATATCCACAGCCATCACTTCGTGATGCTGTGCTAATAATGTAGCGATACTCAATCCTACATATCCTGTTCCTGCTACTACGATTCTCATTTTCACCCTCCATTATTTATGGTAAATTTACTATCTTTTCGATTACATAAAACCAACTATCTACAATTACTTTATGAAAAATTCTTCCTACGCGATTTATTTCGATAAAACAACACTTTATTTTGCTTAAAACCATCATCATTTATGTATACACAACTTTCTAAAATATTTTAATAAGCTATAGAAAATAAACAATCTATTAAATTATAATTAGGATAAAAATATGTTATATTCTTACTTCTTTATAAGCTTCCAATAATTTATTACTAAAGATTTCTTTTGTAAATCTATTTTTAAATTCTAAATAAAAATAGTCTTTATCTTTTTTTAATAGATCTGAATCATTGTAGTACTTTAAAATAATTTCAATGCAAGCCCTTAAATCACCAATATTATATAAATTTTTATGTATAACAGAAGGTACTCCACCAGAATTTGTACCAATCACTACACATTTTTGTGACATAGCTTCAATCAACGTTCTACCAAAAGATTCTTTTTCAGATGTTAAAATAAAAATATCGTTTTCACTATAAAATCTTTTCATATCTTTTATTTTTAAATTATCATAAAAAGTGACATTACTATTTTTTATTCTATCTTTGAATTTTCTTATTTCTTTTTCTTGACTTTTCTCCCACACAATTGCTAAATTAAAATGTATATTATATTCCTCTAAACAATTAATAATTTCAATAACATCTTCCCACCTTTTATAAGGGACAAATCTTGCAGAAAACCCTATACATAAATCTTTATTTTTCGAATTCAAAGAAACGACTTCTTTCCAATCGTCTTCTATAATATTTTCTATTACTTTGAATTTTAAATTTGGAAATCTATTTTCCCAACATTTCTTATTTTCTTCGGTTGTACAAATTACTTTATCAATTGATTTTTCAATAAATTTTAATAATATACTTACTGTAGTGCCATATGCTTCTAAAAAACCTCTATCTGTATAAATTACTTTATTATTAATTAATCTTAATTTTTTTAACAAACCAACAAAAATTATACTACCAATATATTGACAATTTATTATATCTGGTTTTTCACTTCTTATATATTTATATATACTATAAGTATTTAATATTAAATTTATAGCCCTATAATTATATCTCTTATAAAAATTATATTTTACATTTTTTAATTCTATACCGTTTTCTATATATGGACTAACCAACGACACATGATAACCAAAATTAGCGGTCACTTCTAAACATGTTTTTACCGATTTTTGTCCACCTCCAAGAGTAGAAATGTCATACCCTACAACATACATAACTTTCATATTAATTACCTACTTTCTAAAAAAAATAATATTACAAAGATATTCAGAAATCTAGAACTGACAATATCTGGTATAAACATAGCTCCCAATAAAATTACAAATAAAACCCAAGTACTATTTTTCTTAATATTAATTTTTTTAAACAATTCTAAAAAAAAGAACACTAAAGGAATTATTCCAATAAATCCTAATTGTACAAGGTATTGAACAATTAGATTATGAGGAACTGTACCTGTATATTTTACAACTGTATCTAACCCCAATCCTACTCCGAATAAGAGATTATTGAAAATTACAGGTATGGATTCTATTATTAATTCTAATCTATTTGACGAATCAAATAATGATTGTCCTCCTCTACCAGCCAAGATAATAGTTAATATTTTAGGAAAAACAATTATCGCAGCTATTGCTATAACAATTGTAAAACCTATATTTATCTTGAAGTTGATTAAAAGAAAAACAATAGAAACAGCAACAAACGCATATAAACCAGTTCTAGCATTAACTATTAGTGTCCCTATTCCCAAATAAACAATACATGTGAAAAAATATAATAATTTTATTTGCCTTTTATAAACCCATATAAGCAGTATCATCATTCCACTTACAATGTAAAGTGAAGAAAAGCTATAATCTGAAAAAAGTGCTGCATAAGATATTCTACCCGTTCCCATATATGATATATTTCCAATAGCTATATGCAGATAATTATTACTAATGTATTGAGCAAAAATTTGTAGTGTATAAGAAATCACACTTATCAAGTACAATTTTTCACTTGTTTTAAATAATACATGTTTTTCTTTATCATTTGACATATTATTTCCTATAATAAATGAAAGCATGAATAATATTATCATCATTGCCTGTTTAATAAGACCTATAATCGTTACACTTTTAAATATGCTAAACATGCATATTAATAAGAATAACAGTATTGCAAAAAAATATTTCTTTTTTACCCTTTTTAAAGAATAAAAAAATAATAGTAAAGAAAATACGATAAACCATGATAAGGGAAATATACTTGTTGGTGTTCCTAAAATTGACAAAAATGATCCCGGTATAGATAGTATCATACAAAATAAAATAATATTTTTTTTATTTTGTATATTTTTATTTATCAAATAAAAATATACAAAATATAGTAATTGAATAACTAAAATCAAAAAATTATTCTTAAACGATAATAAAAAAAGATTATATATAAAATAAAATATGATATTAAATCTAATAACCATTATATATCCCTCTAATAATTTCCTTATATTCATTCACATTATCATAATTTAGACTTCTCTTTATACTATTAGTAGATTTCATATTTAAACATATTTGATTACTTAATAACCCTTTTAAATTATTTACGTAATCATCCATATTATTGCAAATAAATCCTTCATTCTCAGAAATTATATCTCCTAAAGCTCCTTTGCCAGAACACAATACAACTGTACCAACACTTAATGCTTCTACTGCAACTAAGCCAAATCCTTCCCATTTTGAGGGTATACAAATTGTTTTTGAATTTCCAATATATTCCATAACATTATCTTTAAATCCTAGCAATTCAATATTTCTATTTTTGTTTATTTGTATCATTTCTTTTAAATCTTTGTAAAGACAGCCGTCACCAATAAATGCAAATTGTTGATTTGGATTAGAAACACTGAATTTATTAAATACATCGTATACCAAAAAAGGATTCTTTACATCTTCTAATCTACCAACAAAAATTGAAGCATATTTTCGATTATTTAAATTAATATTGTATTTTGATTTTTCTTTAATATTTATTGGATTTTGAATAACAATATAATTACTATCTAATTTATTCTTAAAAATATAATCTATGTAAATATGTTCTGACACTAGAATAATTTTTGAAAATTTATGTGCTACATATGCATATAAAATTGATTTTAAATTCAATTTTGATAACCAAGGTGCATTATGATGTAAATGAGATATAATCTTGGCTTGTTTATAAAATAATGAACAAATAACAGAAGCTCTAAAATCATGAGCATGTATAACATCCGGATTAATTTCATTAATAATCTTTTTTAATTTAAAATATGTTAACTTTTCCATCGGTAAATACTTGATATTTTTTTTATTTAATACATCTTTTATTTTACCATTTGGACTTGTGTAAAAGAATATTATATTATCACTTGCTTGATTAAACATTTTTATTATAGTACAAGCAACATTTTCAGCGCCAGAATATTTAGAACTTTGCAATACATGAAGTACTTTTCGCTTTTTTTCCATAAATATCCCCTATTCATTACCTAATAATTCTGTTTTGTATATTTCATTAATCTGATCCCTTACTTTCAAAAAATCATATTTTTTTATTACTTCTAAATTTTTAACTTGCATTTTTTTTGCTAATTGTTTGTCACTAATTATAGCTTCCAATTTCTGGGTACAGTCTTCAATGCTTTTAATTAAATATCCATTTACATTATTTATTATTAAATCTCTATTTCCCCTAATATCACTTATAATACAAGGTAATCCACTTGCCATTGCTTCCATTAAAGATCTAGGTAACCCCTCTTGTAACGACGTAAACAAAAAGCAATCTGAGATTGCTAATAATTCTTTTATATCCGTCCTATAACCTAAAAAATGTACTTGTTCTCGAATACCTAAATTTTTGGCTAAATCTTGTAAATTATTTTTCTCGGGTCCATTGCCACAAATCAAATAATGAATTTTAGGATTTTTACATAATGCAATTCCTCTAAGTGCCATTTCATAATTTTTTCGTTTAATTAAATCTCCCATTGCAATGCAAACAAAGTCATCATTTTCTAAAGATAACCAATTTCTATAATCTTCTTTGTTAATATTAATATTTTGGTAATCAGTTGTATTTATACCCACTCCATTTACTTTATATACATGCCCACTTTTTCTTAATTTCATAGTTTTAGCAACATGATAATCTTCCTCATTCATAGTTATAATCACATCAGAATAATGTGCTAAATATTTTTCCATGGGTTTATATATACAATTATTTACCAATGGTGCACCCTTATAAAAATGAAAACCATGTGCAGTATAAAATATCTTGATATGTTTTGTTTTCTTCCCGCAAAGTCTTCCTAATGCTCCGCCTATTGGGGTATTACAATGAATTACAGAAATATTTTCTTTTTTTATTAAATTATTTAGTTGTTCATATGCTTTAACATTTCTAATATTAAATGGAAATCTAACCAAATCTATATGATGAAAATGTATATTTGGATATTTGTCCATAGTTTCTTTGGGCAGATTATTAAAATTGGCTGCAAAATGGAATTCATATCCTAAAGCAATGGCAGCATCTAATGAAGCTGTATGAAAATTAGTAATATTCTTACATATATTAGAAATAAATAATAGCTTTTTCAATTACAATTTCCCCCTTTTCTTAGTATTTGTATAAATATTTTCCTTTTTCAAAACTGTAATAATAGTTTTAAAAAAAATCTTAGTATCTAGTAAAAAGCCCATATTATTAGCATACCAAACATCATACTTTCTTTTATCCCTTAAAGATAAACTATTTCTATAGTACGCTTGCGTATATCCTGTTATTCCTGGTTTAACTTTCATTTTATCTAATTCCTCTGGTAAGTAATCGTTTAAAGAATTCCATTCACTTGCTCTTGGACCAATTATACTCATTTCACCAATTAACACATTAAATAATTGTGGTAATTCATCTAAACTTGTTTTTCTTAAAACTTTACCTATTTTAGTGACTCTAGGATCATCCTCAGAATTATAAGTACTTCCATCCGCATTACGTATATCTTCGCAGTTTTCCTTCATCGTTCTAAACTTATACATTTTTATTTTTTTACAATCTTTGCCAATTCTTTCAGCACTATAAAAAATGTTATCCTTATCATCTAATTTTATCAGTAAGGCTATGATAAACAAAAAAGGCATCAACATTACTATACTAATTAATGAAATAATAAAATCCATTATTCTTTTTAAAAATTTATACATACATAACTCCTATTTTTTTATCAATTTTATTTCATCACTATTTTTGTCCAATATTAGTGATTTTGCTGGTACAACAACTTGTTTAAAACCCACATTCCTTTGTACATATGATCCAGCTCCAATTAACGAATAATCATTAATTTCTAACCTGTTTTTTATTACCGCGCCCATACCAATAAAACAATTGTTGTTTATAACTACTTCGCCTCCAATAGTGCTATTTGCTGCAATAAAATTATTATTATAGATAGTGATATCGTGAGTAAGTACACTACCTGCATAAATAACATTATTATCTCCCAACGTTACATTAGTTCCAATATATGCGCCTGGAAAAACAATATTGCCCACACCAATTTTGTTTGACGAAACAATTGCTTTATCACTAATAAAATTAATCAATTGATAACCTAATTCCAAACATTTCTCACTCATAGCCTGACGTGTTCTATTCATATTGCTATATCCAATTGTATTCAATATCTTAATTTTTTCATACTTAAAGCAGGAAGTTAATTCTTCAAAAGGTACTAACTTTGTATCATTTTTAAAGCAAATATTATTATATTTATTAACATCTTTTTTACTTACGGTGTGGCATAAAATTGTATATTTATGCTCACTTTCAATCATATCATGTATCATAAATGAGTACTTTGTAGCGCCCAATATTATAATTTTTTCTTTTATCTCCATATAGGACCCTGTTCACCCCTATCAGTTAAAACAACAATTTTTAACTTTTTCTTTAAAAATTGTACTCTTTTCATAAGTTCTTCATGATTACTTGCTGATACAATTGAAAAAAACCTAGCAGTTTTATCTGTAAAAGGTTTCGTTTTCATTCCCAATTTTATATTCGACAAATTGTTATGATAAATATAATCAAGTTTGCAAATTTCTTCAATTCCATTTATTGCAATAACTTTTCCAACAGGTAAAAAAAATGACACATAGCAACTACTTCTATCTAAAGATAAATGTTCAGGAATACTCGATATTTTTCCGGTAGCTAAATCTATTAAAAATTTTTCTGTATTTAAGCCTGTTTGTAATGAGATTAAGTCTGAAGAAATGAATACACCTCCACCTCTTGCTGCTGCTTCTATTAAAATAATATCGTTACCATTAATAATAAATTCACTATGTGTTATACCTTGTTTTAAGTTAAAACCACTAATAATTTTTTTATTTAGCTCAAGTATTTTGTTTATTAATTCATTATTGGCTTGTGATGGAAATTCTCGCATAGTTGCAGAAAAGACATCAGGAATATTAAAATAATGAGTATCTCCAATTATCAAATTTTCAAACTCATGATTTACACATATTCCTTCTACTACAAATTCTTGTCCAATAACAAATTCTTCCAAAAGTATTTTTTTCTGTTTCGAATATCTAAGCGATTCTTGAAATTTTTGAATAAGTTCTTCAACATTTGATACTTTATATACACCTTTACTCCCTTGATTATCAATAGGCTTTATTATTATTGCTCCATTGATTGAATTAAAAAAACTAATGGCATCTTCTAGATTTACACACAATTTGTATTTTAAAGTTTTAATCCCTAGTTCTTTACATCTTTCTCTCATCAAAAATTTGTCAGTAAATAAACATGCTACAGAATAGTCATTTCCAGGTAATTCCATTTTTTCAGCTACATAAGCAATTGTACGTACTGGCAAGTCAGTCTGATCTGTAATAACACCACAAATATTATATTTTTCTGCTAATTTAACTATGTTTATTTCATCTCGAATATCATAATATTCTGAATATTTAGATATTTTATGTCCTGGTTCTTCCCTATTTGGAGAAATAACCAAGGTATTATATCCTAATTGATTTGCTCTTTCAATCAAAGGTATTTGAAGTGTGTTAGCACCCAATATCATTAACGTATCCTTCATATTTTCTCCTCATTTCTAAAGTAATTCACATAATTTTTTTAAAATATAATTAATATCATCATCACTTAACTTTGTATGTAATGGTAAAGTCACTTCATTTATAAATTGATTATATGCATTTGGATAATCCTTGATATCAAATCCTAACTTTTTATACGCTGTTAGTAATGGTAATGGTTTATAATGTACATTACATGCAATTCCTTTTTTTGCCATCTCTGTAATGATTTCATTTCTTTGTTCACCAGATATTCCATTAATTCTCACTAGATATAAATGACCTGATGAGTTATGATTCTCATCATAATGATTTAATATTTGAACATCTAAATCTTTTAATCCTTCATTGTATTTATAAATAATTTCTTTTCTTCGTGATAATAATTTCTGATATTTATCTAACTGTGCTAATCCAATACCAGCCATAATATCTGTCATATTACATTTATAAGCTGGTGAAATAACATCATATTCCCACGCCCCTAACTTAGTCTTGGCTAATGCATCTTTGGATTGACCGTGAAGTGATAATAACTGATATTGTTCATAAATATTTTCATTATCGATATTTTCTATATCTTTCCAGACTACCGCTCCCCCCTCAGCAGTAGTTAAATTCTTTACCGCATGAAAACTAAAAGAAGTGAAGTCAGCTACTTCACCACACATCTTATTATCTTTAGATGCTCCAAATGCATGTGCTGCATCAGCCATCACAATAATTCTACCAAATGCTTTTTGAATTTCATTTGAAGCCTTAAATAAATCTTTTTTAGCTTCAACTATTTCAAATATTTTTTTATAATCGCACATAATACCAGCTAGATCAATTGGAATAATAACCTTGGTTCTTTCAGTGATCTTGGCATTCAATTGATTATAGTCCATTTCAAATGAGTCCTTAGCCACATCAACTAATATTGGTGTTGCTCCAACATGACATATTACTGAACAAGTTGCAGTATAAGTGTACGCAGAAGTAATTACTTCATCTCCAGGACCAACACCAAGTAATCTAAGCGTTAATTCCATACAAGCAGTAGCACTATTTAGACATACTGCCCTTGAAGTATTACAATAATCAGCAATTCTTCTTTCAAACTCCTTGGTTTTTGGGCCTGTTGTAATCCACCCTGATTTTAAAGTATTTATTACACCATTGATTTCCTCCTCACCAATATCAGGTGGTGAAAAAGGTATATTCTTTTTTTCTATAATATCCATAATCTCTCTCCCCTCCATAATAAAAAACTGCTTTATGCAGTTAAATTGTACAAAAAAAGAATATAGTTCCCCCTACCCCAAGTAGAAGAAACTATATTCAAATTATTAAAATGTGCGGTAAACCAGCTACATTTATTAAATTTTACTTTTTATTTCAAGCCCAGCTAAGATATGTCGATTTAAAAACTCGATATCTAAAACCGCTATTCTGTTGTGCTTATCAATCTTAACAATATGATCTTGATAATGAATTAATGGTCCATATATAACTTTAGCTTTATTATCTTCTATAAATGCTTGGGACATTTCTAAGATACCTTCGCTATTGAGTAGTTTATTAAACATCTCGATTTCTTCATCTCTTAAAGCTGTAACTCCATCATCTTTAAGCTGCTTAATCAAACCATCTCTCTGTTCCCCTAATTCATATAACAGATTATCAAAATCACTTTGCTTCATCTCACTTCTAACAAAAATATATCCTGGAAATAACATTTTTAATGTATTTCCTTTAATATCTCGACGATAGTATTCAATCTTTGGAATAAAAGCATCAAGACCTTTTCTTCTTAGAACTGAACACAACTTATTTTCTTTTGCAACTAATGCAAATAATACATACCAGTTATCTTTCATAACAACTCCTATGTTTTACTTGTAACTTCCAAAGGAACTTTCATTGTTTTACCAAAAACATCACCAATAAAAGCAACTCTTTTATGACGATCAATTTTCTTAATCATTTCCTCTTTACCAACTAATGGTCCTTTTTGAACTATTAACTTAGAATCAGTAATAGTTCCCATTGAACGGGTTATTAAATGATCATCATTAAATAACGATTCTAAAAGTTCTTTTTCATTATTGGCTAATGATAAAACTTTTTGTTCATCACTTTGCATAATTCTCATCGTAGAATCCATATCTTTTTCTAAACTTTCAATAATCTGATAAAACTCCTGTGAATTAAATTCACTTTCAATAAAGATATAATTAGGAAACATCGGCACTTCTGCAAATACCTTCTTTCCATCTTTTTTCATTAACTTTTCAATTTTTGGTACAAAAGCAGTCATCTCAGGATGATTATTAAAATAAAGTAAAAGATCATTGATCTTATTATCATTTGCAAAAATAATATACCAATTCATCATAATCCTCCTTACAATATAAACTAACTTTTGGTCACAAAACTGTCTTATATTAAAGTACTCTACGACAAAGCTAAAAAAGTACTTATTTATAAGTACTTTTTGACTATGACCATATTTAGTGACAAGAAATGTTTTGATTTGAAAACTTGTCAATCCAACTTTTTTTAAGATCAAATGATGAATGAACATAGCGGTCTAAGGTAATTTGAGAACCGCTATGACCAAGAATTTCACTAAGACATTTGATTTCAAAACCACCCTCGATACACATAGTTGCAAAAGTATGTCTTAGCATATGAAAGTTAGCTTTTTCAATTCCTGCATTTTTAATATATTTTCGAAATTTTCTTTCTAATGATCGGGGCTCTACAAATTTGTCACTTCTGCCAGTTAATAAATAGCAATCATCATTTTGCCTAAATTGTTTAAATAGAGTAATAAGATTAGCTGGAATTGGAATTTTTCGATTTGATGTAGAACTTTTAGGTGAATCTTCAATGATTATTGTTTTTGGATTATCACTGTAAATATTTTTTATTCGCTGCATTGTTTTGTTAACATAGATATAGTTTTCTTTTAGTGAAATATCTTTCCATTTTAAAGCGCATAACTCACCGATTCGTAATCCAGTAGCCATGGCTATAAGTACACCAAATTTGCATGAATCTATTTCTTGTAATAAAGTTTGATTCAAGTTTATAAATTCTTCTTTGGATAATATGCGTTCTTTTTCTTTTTGTTTTTTAGGATATATTATTTTAGTATTTATACTAATATTATGTTCGGATTCTATATATCCTATAATGGATTTAAACAAAGAAAGAATATCTTTTACTGTTTTAGGTGATAGTGGTTTACCATTTTTTCCTTCTTTTAATAAAGAAGCGGTAAATAATTCAACTTGTTTGGTATTTAATTCATTCGCCTTTATATCTTTAAAATATGGTAATAAATAATTATAGATTACATTATAATACTTGACATAAGTAGGGGCTTTAAATTTAATTCGATACACATTTAACCATTCAACTATATAATATTCTAATACTTGATTATTAATATTCGACTTTTTAATTTTTTCTTTGTTTAAAGAATTACATATATTTTCTCTTTTTTGTTTAACTTCAGTATAGGTACTAGCATAAACACTTCCATATAGTTTTTTATTATTAGTACTTATTGCTTTAACATACCGGGCTTCCCATCTGCCATCTTTTCTTCTAAAAATATTTTCTCCTCTTCTTGGCATATATTATACTCTTCTTTCTTTTAGATTCTTTTGACCAAAAAAATGACTAGAAATAGTACTTAAATCTATTTAAAACATTAATTATTTGGTAAATAAATTTATAATTTAGTTTTATCGGTGTTTTTTGACAATTTATCCTATCATTTTTTGTTCGATAATGATAAAATGCTTACGTAACTATAGAATTTTTTTGTTCGTAGAGTACTTTACTCTACGACTTTCTTTTATTATTTACAAAAAAAATATTTTTATTCAAAAAATGTAGAATTTGATAAACTATATTATCTATTTAAGTATCTAATTCTAATACTCCTGATACTGTATCCCATAATTATTTCAATAAAAAAACATGAACTCAAGGTAAATCCTAAGTTCATGTTTTTTGTTTATTTTAATAAAACTCGATCCGTATATTCTTGAGAAGAAGTAGAATACAAATGAATCAAGCCCTCTACGGTCATTTCTTCTCTTTCTTTGCCTTCAATCATTGCAATGATTTGTCCATCTTTCATAATCATTGTTTTATTACCGTATTTTAGAG
The DNA here is from genome assembly GCF_019125875.1 of Erysipelatoclostridium sp. MSK.23.31. Lineage (NCBI taxonomy): Bacteria > Bacillati > Bacillota > Erysipelotrichia > Erysipelotrichales > Coprobacillaceae > Thomasclavelia > Erysipelatoclostridium sp. MSK.23.31. The sequence goes on from NZ_JAHOCB010000010.1 coordinate 11,586, forward strand.
CATCTTCCATATTATGAGTAATCATCAGTGTAGTAATCTGATGCTCTTCAACAATTTTTTGTGATAATTCTAAAACCTTTAATGCCGTTTTTGGATCTAAAGCAGCTGTATGCTCGTCCAATAACAATAAATCTGGAGTTACTAAAGTTGCCATTAATAACGTCAATGCTTGTCGCTGTCCTCCAGACAACAATCCAACTTTAGAATCTAATCGTTCTTCCAAACCTAACTCTAATTCCATCAGTGCCTTTTTAAACTCTTCACGATGACGATGAGACATTAGACTTAAACTAAAATGTTTACCTCTTTGATTTGACAAATGAAGATTTTCTTCAATTGTCATATTTGGGGCTGTACCCTTTAAAGGATCTTGAAACAATCTTCCAATCCCTTTTGAGCGCTTGTACTCAGGCTCAAAAGTAATATCACGACCATTTAAAATAATATTTCCTCGTTTTGTATCAACTGCTCCAGAAATAGCTTGAAATAAAGTTGATTTACCAGCACCATTACTTCCAATGATTGTAACAAAATCCCCTTTATCAAGTGCAAGATTAATATTATTAAGGGCGACTTTTTCATTAACTGTACCTTCATTAAAAACAACTGATACATCCTTTAATTCTAACATTAATTGCGCCCCCTTTTCTTACTTCTAAATGCTCCATTAGTTGAAGCAATTGCCACAATAACAAGAACTGCTGATAACAGCTTTAAATATCCTGAAGGAAGTCCCAGCTGTAGAGCAACTGTTAGGACTGCACGATAGAAAATTGCTCCAAATACAACTGCAACTAACTGAAAAATAATTTTTTCTTTCTTTATAAATGTTGTTCCGACAATAATACTAGCTAAGCCAATTACCATCATTCCTGTTCCACTGCTAATATCTGCAAAGCTTTGATGTTGGGCAAATACAGCACCACTCATAGCGACTAAGCCATTTGCTAATGCTAAACCTAAAATCTTCATTTTATCAGTATCAATAGAGCTTGCTCGAACCATATCTTCATTATCACCACAGGCTCTAAGTGATAATCCTAGCTGAGTTCTTAAGAAAAAATCTAAAATCACACAAATAACAATTACAATCAAATATATTAAAATAATTTTCCCATAAGGATCAAATGCAGTAAAACTGCTAAAAATAGTATTATTACCAAACAGTGATAAATTAGGAGTATCATTCATAATTGCTAAATTAATTGAATATAATCCAGTCATTGTTAAAATCCCAGATAAAAGCGGCATAATTTTGAATTTTGTAATTAATAGACCAGTAACTACCCCAGCTGCTGCACCAATCACAAATGAACCTATTAATCCTACATATGGCATTGAATTAATCGTAAACATCCCGCTAACAGCACATCCCAAAGCGAAACTTCCATCAACCGTTAAATCTGGCAAATTTAACACTTTATAACTGATATATAAACCAAGTGAGAGAATGGCAAAAATTCCTCCTAACTCCAGTGCTCCTAAAATAACCGTCTGATTCATAAAACTACTCCTTTATTTCTACATATGCTTTATCATTTTTAATTTCATTAGGCAAAGTAATACCTAATTGTTTTAATACTTTTGTATTTACATAAACACTTAAATTTTCTTTAAATACTTTAACTGGAATATTTTCCACTTTTTCACCTTTTAAGATTTTATCAACCATATTTGCAGTTTCTTTTCCAAGATCTTCGTAATTAATTCCAACACTTAAAAAACCACCATCTTGAACCATTGAATCAGCGCCTACATATAAAGGTACTTTTGCTTTAGCACAAGCAGGTCCTACCATATCCATTGCATTTGCTACAGTATTATCATTTGGAGCAAAGACTGCATCACATTTACTAGTTAATACATCAATTGCACTTTGCACTTCATTTACTCCAGTAACAGTTGTTTCAATCATTTCAATTCCTTTATCATCACAAAAAGCTTTTGCTTTAGCAATATTAGTAACTGAATTTACTTCACCTTTATTATAAATGACTCCTATTTTTTTCAAATCCGGATTAACTTGTAAAGCTCTTTCTAAAATCATTTCAACTTGAATCTCATCACTCGTTCCCGTAATATTTTTATCTGGTTTTTCAAGAGATGTAGTTAAACCAGCTTTAATTGGATCAGTTACCGCTGCAAAAACAACTGGTGTATCAGTTGACATTTCAGCTGCTGTTTGAGCTACAGGAGTTGCGATTGCAACTACACAATCTTTTTTACTAGATTTAAAATCTTGAATAATCGACGGAGCTGTGTTCATATCTCCTTGAGCATTTTTAAAAGTATACTTAATATTTTCACCTTCTTTATATCCCAAAGCCTCCATCTGTTCATCAAAAGCATCTTTAATTGTATTTAATGATGTATGTTCAACATATTGAATAATCGCTACCTCTTTTACATCACCATTACTACTGCTATTTCCACATCCTGTTAAAGCTGTCATTGTTAAAGCTGATACTGCCATTAATTTAAATAGTTTATTAATTCTCATTTTTATGTTCCCCTTTTTCTTTATAGTTTTTATCTTTTAAATTATAAAGAGCTACACCATCGCTTATCTAATCTCATTTTTCTTCCCCTTTCGAAATCACATTTAAACAAAAAAACACCTGTCCTAAAAGGACAGATGTTAAAATCTGCTATACCACCTTATGGTCTTTGTCAAATGCTATCACATTTTTGCTTTGTAACGTAAGCTAACGTCAAAAGATACTCAAATTACTTCTTTCCCCTTTGCCTTCATGGGTCCATTTACCAAAGTCGCATCTCTATCTAGCTTCCACCACCCTAGACTCTCTACAAGCGCGTTCGATGTTTTATCTCCCAATCACAAGTTTATCTATGAATAAAATCTATCACACATATTTCTCTTTGTCAATACGATTGAATGCAAAAGCAGACTAATTATTAGTTTTAATCTGATATAGTTTCTCTAATTCATTAATCATTTGAATTGATGTAAACCTTTTTTATTTCCTAAAAGAAGACTGGCTTTAAAAAGATAATAAAAGAATTAAACTTAAATTTCTTTCCTAAAAACATCTCAAGAGAATATTTTAAATAGACTTTTAAAAGTATTTTTAATAAATCAAGAATAAGATAAAAATTTAATGAAATAGTTGATTAAAATATAATTTATTAAAGTCTATGTATCAAATATGATAAAAAATCGACTTAAACAGTTTAAAGATCAGCTTAATTATTTCAATCACATTTACTATCTAAGACTTTTGTCAGTATAGATTTACACCTATACTATTATAATGCCTTCGATATCTGTCATCACTATTCAGTAAATATTCTACCAAATAGCAATTAACCTATAATTACAAAAAGCTCTAACGGGCAGTGCTATTACAATTAGAAAAAATATATTATTAGAACAAAAAAGTCTTCAGAATATGGATCAGATCATGAATATTATTCCCTTATTCCGTTAGAAATAACGAAACTAGAAAACTTCAAGCTTTAATAACTTATTTGGATTGCATATAAAAATACAGTGTTTTAGCAACTTACAATCAGTTAATAAGCACTATATTTTATTTGCGACTATTAAAAGTTTGACTAATCTCCAAAAATTCACGTTTTCCTATTATATAATCATAATAAACTTCCTGCGGTGAAGTACCTGCAAAAATCTTACAAACTCCACAATTTTCACAGTCCCCATTTTTACATGCAAAAAGCTTGTTAAGATAGTTTTCTCGTTCACTTTTAGTAGTTTCTTTAATCAATTTAGCCATTTTCCTATCTCCTTAATTCAATTATAGCAAAAGCACACAATTAATTCGCGTGCTTTGCTCTATAAAACGGCTATTAAATAACGTAAATAGATTTTTTTGAACAAATTTGCTTGTTTAAAATATGCATTTGTTTTATCTTGATAAAACTGCTCTACTATTTCAAGTTCTTCAATAGATATTTGATGTTGTGAAAAACGAGCTTTATCAATTATTGTCTTTATCACATCACAATTAATTTTCAATTTAGTTAAATAGTAATAATAATAACAGACTTTTTGATTACTATTAGCAGCTCCTTTAAACATTCGTTTTTTACGAATTCTTGCTTGAAATAAAACTATAAAGATAAAGATCATCCCTCCTGCTAAATAATAAATATAAACAGGAATTTGAAAACTATCATTTTGAGAAATTTGTTGAATATTCGGTTTTTCTGGCTCCACTGGCTGTGGTGTTTTATCACCTTGGTTAGGTGCAGGAGTAATTGTATCAGTTGGTGTATTCGGATTTTCACTACTTGTTGGAGTCGCTTCAATTGGTATCCAGCCCAAATATTCATCATAAATTTCAACCCAAGCATGAGCATTACTATCCCTAACTATCAATTTACCAGCATTGTTCTTACTTCCCGGCACTTGATAGCCAACAACAAAACGTGCGGGATATCCCCTACTTCTTAACATTAATGCTAATGTTGAAGCATAGTGAACACAATACCCTTTCTTATTAGTATTTAAAAAATAATCAACAACATCCACATTATCAGGTGTATTTCCCGGTCTCAAGGTATAAGAAGTATTAGCCGCTAAAGCATTTGTACACTGTGTAATATAATTGAAAATATTACCATTATCAATAACATTATGCTGCTTTAAAAAATTCTCAATAATCGATTTTGTTTCCTCAGGAACTGATGTTAATTTTTCATCATCTTCATTCCCTTGTCCAAAATATTCATCGTAGTAGTCCTGTGTTCCATTACGCTCGGCTATTTCCTTTAATAATTCTCCTTTGGCTTTATAATCGATCGTTGATAATAGAGCATTAAAATCATCATTAGGTATAATCATCTCATATGTTTGAGGGTTTTTACCCTCATAGTGGTCACCATAATATGTCATATCGTCATTAATGATAAAGTATGGTGTATAATTACGTTGACTATAACCACTGATTTGATTAACTTCAATAACTTGACGAGAAGTCTTTGTAATATTTGCAATCTTCTCTAGGTTATTTTTAAACCATTCTGTTTCAACGCGACTATGAGAAGTCCCCCATTTACCATCTTCATACAAGTCATAAGCAATTCCTCGAATCTTGAAATTATTTAAAGTCACTTCACCAGCAATTGTAAAATCTAATGAGTTACGATAATGACGATCCCCTTGGCTATTGACATTGTATTCCTCTTTTATATTTCCAGGAGTTGAAATTGGTGTTCTGGCATTATCAAACAAACTATACTTTGAAGGACGATATGTACTTATTGGAAATGATATATATGTTATTGCCATGGCAACTACACTAATGATAATCATTGGTATTTTTAATATAGCCCCTTTTTGCAAAGCACCAATCAATAAAATCAAAACATATAAAACATAACATGCTAGAAAATACCATGGTGGTGTAATCGTAAATAATAATTCAATAAAAACACCTGGTAATAAAGCCAAAATAGCTAATGTATATTTTTGTTTATCAATTGCAATTACAGCTGATAAAAATAATGGGATAAAAATCAGCAAAAAAGCTAAGATACAAATTTGGGGATCATCATAAAAAATATACGTACTTTCAAAATTAAAATCATATACAGAAACTTCACGATACTTATAAATAATAATTGAAGTTATGTATGTTAAACAATCCATCGTACTAGGAATCAATAATAAGATTCCATCAGCAATAATACTCCCGATAACAAACTTCTTTTTACCTTGAATATAATTAAATCCCAAATATATTAACAAACCTACTATAATACAAGAAATAAAAATAAAATGATTGTTCGAACTAAAATTAAAAGAATAAACTAACGAGCCTACTGAACCAATAATTCCTAATAAATAAATTAATAACTTCATCAGCGGCCACCTTCCACTTTCATGATTCCATTATAGCTAATAACAAACTCATAATTATGTTTAGAAATATCTGACTGATACTCTTTATTCCATAACAAATATTTAAACATTTCGTCATATTCTTGAATACTTTTAATTTCCTTATTTGATAATAGAAAGCCAATTTGTCGTTTTAATAAAAAACCACAAAAGGTATCAAGATAACCAAAAACTAAATCATTATGATCATCATTGTCATCAAAACTAACATACAGATTAATTACTTCACCTACTAACATCGCATTATCTTTAACTAAAATATCTTGATAACGGGCACTAAGTTTCCAGTGAATATTTTTCAACTGATCCCCCTCTTGATATTTGTGAATATCATATATTTCTGTAGGATCATCTCCTTTACGATTCACAGCATAAACTTCGTCACCAACTCGTGGTAGTTGATGTGCGTACTCTTTGAAATCTAATTCTACCCTCTTTGGATAAATAGTAATTGGTATCTCATAATGGCATCTCTTTTTTATGCAAAATAGATTTAGACAATCGTATTGGTAGTATGTATTAATAATAAAATTTCTTCCCCCACAATGTTTAAATACTAAAGTTAATCCGTCTTGATTTCCCTTGATCAAATACTTTTGATCCTCAACAACAAACTTTATTGCTCCAAGCCCTAAATTATCCTTAATTATTTTAATCTTTACAAAGTCATCTTGAATAACTTTTTGATTCAAAATAGCAAAATCCAGCTTAGTAAATTTAAAACTCATAACTAAATAAAAAAGTGATAAAACTGGTAAAATCAGAATCAATAAAAGAAAATAATATGAAAAATATCCAACAAAAGCAATATAGAAAAATACCCCAAATCCAATTAATAACAAATAAGCAAGACGATAGCGAAACATAACTACTTATATGCAATTGGTGCAATCTTCATCATGATATCTTCCATAATTATTTGAAAATTTTCACGATTCTTTTTAACACTTGGCATTAAGAAAATCCGATGATTTAGGGTTTCATATAAGTTTTCGTTAATATCTTCAACAATAACATAGTCCCGACCATTTAAATATGCACTAGCTTGAGCCGCTTTCATCAATGCAATCGAAGCACGAGGAGAAGCCCCTAATTCAATTTTTTCATGAATTCTTGTCTGTTGAACGATTTGAACAATATATTTCACTAAACTTTCATCTAAATGAATTTTAGTAACTGCTTCTTGCATCATGAGCAATTCCTGAGGCGATAAAACCGGGTTGATTGAATTAATTGGATTTCCACTTTTTTTTCGATTTATAATTTCAATCTCACTCATTTCATCAGGATAACCTAATGATAAACGCATCATAAAACGATCCAACTGAGAATCTGGTAACATTTGTGTTCCAGCACTTCCAAACGGATTTTGTGTTGCAATAACAATAAACGGCTTAGCAGTTGGATAAGTTAACCCATCAACACTAATCATTCCTTCTTCCATAACCTGCAATAGTGCTGATTGTGTTTTACTTGACGTCCGATTAATTTCATCAGCCAAAAAGATATTTGTAAATAGCGGTCCTTTTTTAAAAGTCATTTCTTTTGTTTCAAAATCATAAACAGAATACCCTAATAAATCACTTGGTAAAACATCAGAGGTTAATTGAACCCGCTGATAATCTAACTGTATTGCCTTTGTTAAAGCAACCGCTAAATTAGTTTTCCCGACCCCAGGAATATCTTCAAGTAGAATATGTCCATTAGCTAATAGAGCAATAACTACTTTTTTTAAAACATCATCTTTTCCTAATACAGCCTTTTTTACTTCATTAATCAATAGTTCTAATTTTTCATTCATAGTCCCTCTCCTTATATTTCTACTACAATATCTAAACTAAACCCTAAGTTAATGCCATTACTATAAGACTATTTTATCATATTATTAGATTATTTAATTATTAATTTGTCTTAACAAAAAAATATCTCACCTTCACCACATCAAAAAAGCAACAGATGCAACTGTTGCCCATTATTATCTTTATGCGAATAGTTTCTCCCATAATCCAAATAGAAAAATAAAAATAACAATTAGGGGGAGAATCCAACTAATGTAAAATTTGGCTTTTTCAGGAAAATGCAAGCCCTCACCGGCATTAGCCTCGGTCATAAACTTCTTCCAACCCCAACCTAGACGCCGAGTACAGAAAAACAAAAATACAAGTGATCCTAATGGCATAATTACATTAGAAACTAAAAAGTCTAATAAATCTAAAACTGCACTCCCCGGTCCAAATGGCTGAAATCCAGATAAAACACTATATCCAACTGCACAAGGAATACTACCAAGAACAATAATAATAAAATTTAAAATGACACTTTTCTTCCTTGACCAATTTAATAGATCCATTGAAAATGAAACAATATTTTCAAATACGGCAATAATCGTAGAGAGAGCCGCAAAATTCATAAAAACAAAAAACAAGGTACCCCAAATTTGACCATTTTCCATAACATTAAAAATATTTGGCAGTGTCACAAAAACTAATCCCGGTCCACTTCCTGCATCCACCCCAAAAGACATACAAGCTGGAAAAATAATCAATCCTGCCATTGTTGCAACAAAAGTATCTAGCGCTAAAACACGTAACCCTTCGCCAGTTAAAGAATGTTCTCTACCAATATAACTACCAAAAATAGCCATTCCCCCCATTCCAATACTCAAAGTAAAAAATGCTTGTCCCATTGCACCATAAACAGCATTAAAGATTCCATTTTCCATCAATAAATTAAAATCTGGAACTAAGTAAAATTCAACTCCTTTTATTGCACCGTCTAAACTCAAAGACTTCACAACTAATAAGAGCATCACTCCTAGCAATAATCCCATCATTACTTTCGTTACTTTTTCAACACCTCGTTGAAGACCAACAGCACAAATTCCACAGCCGATCACAACAATCAAGATCATCCAAAAAATACTAGCTTGTGGATCTGCTTGAAGACTGACAAAAACATTATTGACTTCACTTGGATTTAGTCCAATAAAATCACCATTCAACATTTTAACAAAATAGGCTAGCATCCAGCCGGCAATAGTCGTATAAAACATTACTAACAAATAATTTCCCACCATTGCGACATACGAAAATATGTGCCATTTTTGTCCTTTCTTTTCTAAAACATGAAAACTTTTAGCAATACTCTTTTGAGAAGCGCGTCCAACTGAGTATTCCATTACAATGATTGGTAAACCTAATATGATCAGGAAAAATAAATAGACTAATACAAATGCCCCTCCACCGTATTTTCCAACCATATACGGAAAACGCCAAATATTTCCTAATCCAATCGCACATCCAGCAGATAATAAAATAAAACCTAGACGTGATGATAATCTTTCTCTGTTCATCAAATTGTCTCCTTTTTAAAACAATGCCTTAATTGTAAAGGAAATCATAAAATCCGTCAATCAATAAGAAAAAGTTATGATAACGATTTAATTTATCATAACTTAAATATAATAATTATTTTTTCTTTACCGGAATCCAAATTTCTGAATAATAATTTTCATCATGATTGCCTCGTGGATAGTCCTCACACGGTGTATACATTTCAATATTATAATGCTCAGCAACTTCGTATGTATCATTATTTGGTAACCATTCAGAAAAAATCTTTGTATTCACTTCTTGCAATGATTTAGGTACAGCACCATGACAAGCAAATACTGCCCATGTTAATTGTGGAATTTCACAAACTTCATACCCATCTGGAATTTCACTGTCCAAAACATACTCATCAGCAATCAAATATTTAAATCCTTCATCTTTTTCATCTTCAATGCAAACCCCGTATACACCACACACTTTTTTATCAGCGGACTGCATATGCTCTCCCCAAAATTTAGGAATCTCATTAAATGCACAATCAAAATCAAACCTTCTTGCCTTACCTAAGACTGTAAATGCTTCTTTTTCAATAATTTTGTAATCCATGGTTGAACCACCTTTCAAAGTAAACTGTATTTTTAACGGAGCAAAAGATTTAATCATCAATTGCTCTTTTCTTGCGACAGTCGGAGTAACTCCGTGAAATCGAGTGAATGCTTTAGTAAAACTATCTGGTGAATCATAACCATATTCTAATGCAATTTCAATAATCTTCTTATTCGTAGTAATGACCTCACTACCAGCTAGTGATAATCTTCGATAACGAATATACTCTGCAACACTAAAACCACATAGAATTCTAAATGCTTTTTGAAAATAAAAACTTGAAACATATGCTTCATTTGCAACATCTACAATCTTAATATCTTCTTTAAGATGTTCTTCAATGTATTTTAAAGCATTACTAATTCCATCAGTCCAATTCATTGTGTTCCTCCTTTGTCAAATCAATCATAACAAATCTTCAATCCTAACATCCCGACATTTCTTGCTCACTTTTGTCTAGTTGATTCATATACATATTATAGTGAATTATTTCATAATCAATGAAATATTTAGAAGATTATTTGGCAATAATTTATCTAATGATTAAATTTAACTATTTTTTTATCATTTTCTAACAAAACATAGGGGTAAAATTGATAAATTTGTGATATAATTAACCGTCGAAAGAAGGTGTTTTTATGTCCCCTGTGCCCGAGCGATTGTGCGCTAAGAAAAAGAAAATAAAATAGAGAAACAGGAGGCATAAACATGAACCTCCTGTAAGTGGAGGTTATTATGTTAGAATTTTACAAAACTTTTGGAACTGAAACAAAAAAGATCGATAAACCAGAACCAGGCAGCTGGATCAGCGCTATTGCTCCAACTGAAGAAGAAAAAAACTATTTGATTGAAGAAATGGGAATTCTACCGGAATTTGTTAAATCTTCATTAGATGCTGAAGAAAGCTCGCATATCGACTATGACGAAGATTATAATCAGACTCTAGTAATCGTTGACTATCCTAGTGCTGAAGAAGTAGAAGATGGTTACGATAAAAATATGTTACAATATACGACATTGCCCTTAGGTATTGTGATCATGAAAGGATACGTTGTTACCATTTCCTTATATGAAAACTTAAATATCGATGATATGGCACAAGGTCGGATCAAAGGTGTCAATACTGATTTAAAAACAAGATTTTTATTACTATTATTATTACGAATTTCTCAACGATATTTAATTTATCTGCGCCAAATTGATCGGATCTCTTCTCGAACTGAACAAAGATTACACAAATCAATGCAAAATAAAGAATTGATTCAAATGTTAGGACTAGAAAAATCATTAGTATATTTTTCTACCTCATTAAAAACGGACGAAATAACATTAAATAAAATTATGCGTGGGAAAGCTATTAAATTATATGATGAAGATCAAGACCTATTAGATGACGTTTTGATTGAAATCCATCAGGCAATTGAAATGTGTAATATCTATTCAAATATTTTATCAGGAACAATGGATGCATTTGCTTCAGTTATTTCCAATAACCTGAATATTGTTATGAAAGTATTAACAGTTATTACGATCGTTATGGCTATTCCAAATATTATTTTCAGTTTTTATGGAATGAATGTTGCAGGTTTACCATTTCCACAATGGTGGTTCCCAACGGGACTAGCAATAGTTGCCTGTATTATCGCCACAATTATTTTCATCAAAAAAGATATGTTTCATTAAATAAATTCTAGATTATATGTATTTATAATCTAGTTTTTTATACTTGTTAAACATAAATGTACTATAATATAACTATGGGGTGATATTAATGGAAATTAGAACACTACAATATTTTCTTACCATCGCAAGGGAAGAAAGTATTTCTGGGGCAGCTGAATATCTACATGTAACGCAGCCAACATTATCAAGACAAATGAAAGAGTTAGAAGAAGAATTAGGAAAACAATTATTTATCCGGGGAAAACGTCGTATTACTTTGACTGATGAAGGCATGATCTTAAGAAAACGGGCAGAAGAAATTCTTGGGCTTGTTGAAAGGGCAGAAGCTGAAGTCAAAGCTAATGAAGAACTATTAACAGGTGATATTTATCTAGGATGTGGTGAGAGTGAAGGAATGCGTCCGATTGCCAAGACAATTGCAACGATGTTGGAAAAATACCCTCATGTAAAATTTCATTTGCATAGTGGAAAAGCTGAAGAGGTAATGGAAAAAATTGATGCTGGAGTTCTAGATTTTGGAATCGTTATTGAGCCTGTTGATTTAAATAAGTACGATTATTTAAGGCTTCCTTATAGCAATGTTTGGGGGATTTTAATGAAGCGGGATAGTACTCTAGCATCACTTGACAAAATAACCCCTGATGATCTACGTGGAAAACCTCTTCTTTGTTCAAATCAAGGGATGGTAAAAAATGAATTAGCTGGATGGATTGGTGGAAATCAAAGGAAATTAAATATTGTGGGAACTTATAATTTATTATTTAATGCATCTTTAATAGTTGAAGAAGGAAATTTATATGCTTTATGCTTAGATAAAATTTTTAATTCTAATAACAGTTCATTATGCTTTAGACCACTTGAACCAAAATTAGAAGCGAATATGCTAATAATTTGGAAAAAATACCAACTCTTTACCAAAAGTGCTGAAACATTTTTAAATATGATAAAAGATAATATTACATAAAGATAAAAAGAGAACTAAAATTGTTATTTCTCTTTTTACAATAAATTATTTTTTCGTTTCGCAATAATGTCACTTATATCAAATGGTGTTTCATCTTTAGGTAATGATCATACATCTAAAAATGGAACATCTGCAACTGACCTTATTGGAAATTCAAACTTTGCTGTAACATTCTTCATTTTACATTCAATCACTCCGATATATATTGGGAGTATCGTCTTTCTACTTTCCAAAAGGACAATTTCACGATGGTTGCAGGTGGATAATAAATTATATCCTTTTTTAATTTTGTAATCATCATTACCATCAATTAACTTGATAGTTCCTTTAGCAATTATTGAACGATAATCATGATAACGCCCCTTATACTTGTAGTCTGGAAAATCATGAAACAAACCAAATTCAATACACAACAAATAAGATATTATTCAAAAAAATCTAAATTATTTTCCTAAATAAAAATCGACTATTAAACTTTAAAATTAAAAGCCTATTCAGTCGATTCGTAAATCCTATTCAATCTAAATAATTTGAAAAATATAAAATTTTAAATATGACGTTTCTTCCATTGTCCATAAAATTGGATGGTCTGGGTTTTGTTGAGTAACTGATACTTGTTTAAGGGTTACTCCAGCCTCATGCGCTGATTCACGAAGCATCTTTTCAAAATTATCAGTCTCCATAAAACGTGAACAACTACATGTAATTAAGTATCCACCTCTGCCTAATAATTTCATTGCTTTCATATTGATTTTCTTATAACCATTATAAGCATGATCTACCGTTCTTCTCGATTTCGTAAAAGCAGGTGGATCTAAAACAATAATATCAAACTGTCCCTTTTTACATTTATCTAGATAGTCAAAAACATCATCTTTTACAAAAGAAATACATCCTTGTAAATTATTTAGTTTAGCATTAGCATATCCCTGATCAAGAGCAGTTTGTGATACATCTACTGCAACCACTTCTTTAGCTTTACCATAAGCCGCATTTAATGCAAAGCCCCCAGTATGACTAAAGCAATCCAAAACTTTTTTTCCATACGCTATATTTCTAAGTAAAACACGATTTGCTTTTTGATCTAAAAAGTAACCTGTTTTTTGACCATTTTCAACATCAACACTTAAATTGATTCCATTTTCATTAATAATCGTCGTTGTCGGTAAATTAATATTTCTCCAATATCCTTTTTCTAAAGGCAGTCCTTCTTTTGCTCTAACCTTAATATCATTTCTTTCATAGATACCTTTAACATCTTGCCCATCTTCTGTTAAAACCTCTAGTAATATTTCATAGATCATATCTTTGATTTTATCTAATCCGTATGAACTAATTTGGCAAACTAAAATATCATTATAGCGATCAACTGTTAATCCCGGCAGTTCATCTGCTTCTCCAAAAACCAAACGACAATTAGTTAAATTTTCTTTTTCTACTGTCTTGCGAAAGTCATAAGCAAATTGTATTCTTCGCTTAAAAAAGTTTCGATCAAATATTTCATTTATATCTTTAGATAAAATTCTTACCGTAATGTGACTATTTTTAGAAATAAAACCTGTTCCAAGGTAACGGCCAGTAGTAGTAATGATATCTACCAACGCTCCATTTTCAATTGTTTCATCAATATTAACAGCATTATTTCTATACATCCACATCTGACCTTTATCAAGCCATTTTTCTCCTTCTTCAGATATAATGACCTTAGGATATTTTCTTTTCATTAATGTACCTCTCTTATAAATATTTTCTTCTTCACTATTCTACTATAGTTCGATTTCATAAACAAATATATTTCTTATTTATCAATAGATTCTTCGATATTAATCACTAAATATCCAATACTTAATGATTTTCATTATTAATTCAGTGTTTTTATAATTTAGATATGATAGAATTAATAAAATAATAATATTTTAGGGAGGTGGTCATGATGATTCTAGGTTATGTTTGCCGTAGAGTCGAAGGCACTGTGCTTCGTACAGAGTCTGTTAATCAATAGGCTAGGCGATCAGAGTATAATGCTCTAGCTGTGCGAAGCGATTAGAAACAATCGCCTGATCCTATTAATCTTAGGCTCTGTTTATTTTAAATAAATTTATAAAATAAAGGAGCAAATATACAATGATTGAAATAGGAATGCATAAAATTTATAAAAATTTTGGTTATAAACAAGTATTAAAAGATATTAATTTTGAGATTTTAACTGGTGATCGTGTGGGAATTGTAGGCAAAAATGGTAGTGGCAAATCTACAGTGTTTAAAATGATCATGAAAAAAGAATTCCCTGATACAGGAAATATTACTATTCGCAAACAAGCTACTATTGGCTATTTAGAACAAATTCCAACAATCAGTGATAATGATATAACAGTAAAAGATATGCTGATGTCATCTTTTTTCGAAATTCATGCTATTGAACAACGAATGCGAGCACTTGAACAAGATATGATGCATAATAATGTCGATGAAGCGATATTAAACAAATATGCTAAAATACAAGATCAATACATAGCCCTGGGCGGCTATGAAGTTGAAGAAAAACTAAACAAAGTCATTACCGGCTTTAAATTGCATAGTATTTTAGATAAGCCGTTTGCTATCTTGAGCGGTGGTCAAAAAACAATTATTAATTTAGCCCAATTAATTTTAACTGAACCTGATATCTTATTATTAGATGAACCAACTAATCATTTAGATATTACAATGTTAGAATGGCTAGAAAATTATTTAAATAAGTATCGTGGGACTATTGTGATTATTTCACATGATCGCTATTTTTTGGATCGAGTAACTAATAAAACTATTCTTTTAGATAACAGTGAAAATCGTTTATTCCACGGTAATTACTCATACACCTTAAAAGAACAAGAAAGATTATTATTACAAGAATTTGAACAATACAAAACTCAACAGAAGAAAATCGAAGCAATAAAAGCTTCTATCAAGCGTTATCGAGATTGGGGTAATCAAGGTGATAATGAAAAATTCTTTAAAAAAGCCAAAGAATTAGAAAAACGTTTAGAAAAGATGGAAATCCTCGATAAACCACAATTAGAAAAAAAGAAACTGCCACTTAACTTTTTGGGTGAACGCAGTAGCAAAGAAGTGCTTAAAGTCATTGATTTTGGAATATCTTTTAATAATCTATCTTTATTTTCAAAAGTGAATTTTACA
Source organism: Erysipelatoclostridium sp. MSK.23.31 (assembly GCF_019125875.1). NCBI lineage: Bacteria > Bacillati > Bacillota > Erysipelotrichia > Erysipelotrichales > Coprobacillaceae > Thomasclavelia > Erysipelatoclostridium sp. MSK.23.31. Next base: position 27,232 of record NZ_JAHOCB010000010.1, read on the forward strand.
CTTTATTATCAGGAAAAAACAGTCCTACTAGGAAATAATGGTTCAGGTAAAACATCATTTATTAAAGCTCTTCTTGGAAACCTTAATAATTATCAAGGTGAGTTAAAAATGGCGGAAACAGTCTTAATTGGATATATACCTCAAGAAATAAATTTTATCAATAACAATGATTCAATTCTTCAAACATTTTGTCATGAATATCCTTGTTTGGAAGGTGAGGCTAGAGGGATTCTAGCTAAATATTCTTTTTATCAAGATCAGGTTTTCAAACGAGTAGGAAACTTATCTGGTGGTGAAAAAGTATTATTAAAAATGGCTATTTTAATGCAACATAAAGTCAACTTATTAATTTTAGATGAACCAACTAATCATATTGATATTGAAACTCGTGAAATTTTAGAAGATGCACTTTCAAATTATTCAGGAACATTATTATTTGTATCACACGATCGTTATTTCATCGACAAACTAGCTCAACGTAAATTAGTTATCGAAAATAATACAATCAACAGTGTTTATTGTGACTACAAATAAACTATAAAAAAGGACGACTAATGAAGTGAATCTCCCTTATTTGGACATGATAGGGAAGGTTCATTTCTTAACATCCTCCTTTTTTTGTTATTCTTCTCTAACTACCGCTAAATAAATTATTTACTTATTCATACCAGCTAAATAAGCTACAATCACAATCTAATAATTCAATTTCTTTCATTTCATCATTTGTTAATTCAAAATCAAAAATCTCCCAATTTTCCTTTATTCTATCTTTATGGATCGATTTAGGTATAATCGCAATACCTTTTTGATTTAAAAATCTTAAAGCAACCTGAGCTGTTGATTTACGATGTGATTTAGCTATTTTTTCTAATATTAAATTGCCAAAGATATTATTTTTTCCACATGCCAGTGGTGACCACGCTTCAAGCTTGATTCCATATTGGTTCATATCTTTTTGAAAAACTTTTCTTTGATGAAAAATATGTGCTTCAACTTGATTGACCATAGGAATTATTGTACATGAACTAATAACAGTATTAAAATCATGAATAAAAAAATTTGATAAGCCAATCGCTTTTAACTTGCCGGCCTTATAATAATCTTCCATCGCTCGATATGTTTCTGTTATATTTCCAGATGGCCAATGAAACAACATTAAATCAATGTATTTTGTCTGTAATTTATTTAACGCTTCATCAATATACTGACATGCTTGACGATAACTATCAGCCCCATATATCTTAGTTGTTAGAAAGATTTCAGCTCTCGAAATACCTGAATCTATAAGCGCCTCTCCAACTTCTCTTTCATTACCATAGTTCCTTGCGGTATCAATATGTCGATACCCAATTGCTAAAGCATCTAAGACACATTGCTTTGTCATTAATAATGGAATTTGGTATACACCAAAGCCTATACTTGGCATTTTAATACCATTATTTAATTGTATATATTCCATATTCAATCTTTCTCCTAATTTTTAATTTATATTCTTATCAAAAGGTCAAATGGACTATTATTTATCTTAAAGCTCCTCTAAATCAATAAGAAAGCACGCTTATTTTAAGCAATAAAAATAACAACCAAAGTATAGACGATCAGTGTAATAATCATAAAGATAGAAACAAAGGCACTTGTAAATGAGGCATCATCTTCATCTTTATATAATGGGGCAATAACAGGCATCAATCCAAATCCAGTGGGACACATAAAATAGATAATTGGAGCCATCATAAAAGTCTTATCGGCCATTTGGGCAGGAAATAAAATAAAGAATCCCGCAATAACCATCGCATAATAAACAATTTTAATTCCCATTAACTTAAGAATCGGTACTAATGTTTTTTTATCAACATTTAAATCATAGCCTAAAATAAATAAAATCATTGAAACGATCGGTGTTGTGGCTTGTGATAATGTTCCTGTAATCATTTCACCAAATTGCGATGCTATCAGTAAATCATAAATCCCCGTAAAATTCAAAACAAGACCGACAATCACAGCAATAACAAAAGAATTTGTAAAAATACTTTTAATCATCTCTTTCATTGAAGAACCTGTTGCCGCTTCTTTAGCTATTAAAACTGGAAAAACAATAAAAGCAATAACTGTTCCAGCAATATCAAAAATAACAGTATTACTAGATTTTCCAACAATAGAAAGATATAACGGTAATGCCACATTTCCTCCCTCTACTACTGTAAGTAAATAAGGTGAAAAATGAGCATATTTCTTGCCCGCAAGTGGTGCAAGTAATTTACCTGCAACTAAAGCTAGAAGGTAAACACCAAAAACATAACCAATAATTTTAATATGGTCTGTTTCAATCGTTGCTGTACACATCAAATTAAGGACTAAAATAGGAAATAAAATTTTAAATATTATTGCATTAGCTCCATTTTTCTGTTCAAGTGTGATCCATCCCTTTACTCGTGCGATAAAGCCTAGTGCCAGCATAAAAAATACTGGAAATAACGTTGTTAAAGCTGCCATAATAATCTCCCTTCATTTATATAATTTCTTCTTTATGAGTTAAATTTTCCCATATACCGGAAATACACTAAACTCTCCATAATTTTTAATTTTATTAATATTTTTTAAAAGCATCATATCTTCATCACTGATAATAAAATCTAAATCCGCATTATTTTGCATATGTCCTGGATCAGCAGTTTTAGGTAGTGGTAAGGTATCTAACTGTAAACAATACTTAATACACAATTGAGGAATTGTAACCCCATATTTATCAGCAATTAATTTAACTTCATTATTTTTTAACATTTCTCCATGACCTACTGGTGAATAAGCTTCAACTAAAATATCATGTGCTTGACAATAATTAATTATATCAAATGGGGTATTAGAAATATGTGCCAAAATTTGATTAACCGCAGGTTTTATTTCACAATTATTTAAAATGTTTTCAATATCTACGATTTCAAAATTTGATAAACCGATTGCTCTAATTTTCCCCATTTTATAAAACTCTTCCAGTGCTTTCCAAACATCTATATTTTCTTTAAAATAATGATTTTCTTCTCTAAATTTTGTCCATGGTTGTGGTGCATGAATGATCATTAAATCAATATATTCAAGCTCTAATCTCTTTAATGAATCAATAATAGATCGTCTCGCTTCTTCATATGTTTTAAAATCTGCTTGAATCTTTGTTGTTATAAAAAGATTCTCTCGCTCAACACCACAAGTTTTAATTCCAATTCCAACACCATTTTCATTCTCATATCCTTGGGCAGTATCGATATGGCGATACCCTAGTTTAACAGCTTTCTTTACTGCATCAGCTACTTTATTATCAGCAATTTCCCAAGTTCCTAACCCTAATTTAGGTATTTCTACCCCATTATTTAATTTATAATTTTCCTTTAAGATCATAATTTTTCCTCCATTATTTTTTATCAAATATTCCTGCCTGATTGAGTGTTCTAGTTAAATAATCTAAACAATATAATTTCTCTTGACCATCTCGAATCTTTAATAATAATTCAGCTCTTTGGCTTAATAAAATATTTTTACTTTTTTGAAAATATTCTGAGTTAATACTTTCAATAAATTCATTGATTTTTTCCGTATCCATACCAGCATCGAGCAGTGCTATAACAATTTCTTTTTCACTAATTTTCTGCACATTCAATTTAACCATCTCCTTTCAAGCCGTTTTATTCTACACTTATAATTATCAATAAAAGCCATGAAAATACAAATACTTATATTTTATGGTTTTCCATGCTTTTTATTTATGCAAAAAACTGTATCGTCATCTTTATATGACAATACAGTTAATCATTACTTATAAAATTAAATACTCAATTAATCTAAATCTTGACCATTACTTTGTATTACTTTTTGATACCAATAGAAAGAATCTTTAGGACTACGTTTCATCGTTCCAGTTCCATCATCATGTTTATCAACATAGATAAAACCATAACGTTTTCTCATTTCACCAGTGCCTGCCGAAACTAGATCGATACAGCCCCAAGTCGTATATGCAATTAAATCAACACCATTATTAATTGCTTTATCCATAGCCAAGATATGATCTCGATAATAATCGATACGATAATCATCATGGATTGTTCCATCTTCCTCAACTGTATCAAAAGCTCCTAAACCATTTTCTACAACCATCAATGGCCTTTGATAACGATCATAAATCATTTCAAGATAATATTGTAATCCATCTGGATCAAACGCCCATCCCCAATCAGAATATTGAAGATATTCATTTCGTGCTCCTGTTGTAAAGTTTCCACCTACTGCATCAGCAATCTCATGAGTTGTAATCAAAGAAGACATATAATAAGAGAAAGTATACATATCAACAGTACCTTCTTTTAAATCGATTAAATCTTGTTCTGTAATATCTAATTTAACATTATGTTCATCCCATAAACGTTTAGCATAAGTCGGATATTTACCAAAACATTGGACATCACCGCAATAGAAGATTGATTTTTCCCATTGATGACGATTTGCTAAAACATCCTTAGGATCACATGTTGCTGGATAACTTGTAATACCGCAAATCATACAACCAATCTTATTTTCGGAATCAATTTCATGACCTATCTTAACCGCATGAGCACTTGCAACAAATTGATGATGTAAATGTTGATAAGCACGTTGATAATCCTCTTCTTTAGCCTCATAGAATAAACCTAATCCCATGATTGTATTATTAATTTCATTAAAAGTTAACCAATATTTAACTAAACCTTTAAACTCTGTAAAAACTGTTCGTGCATAATGATCAAAAAACTTGATCAACTTTCTATTTGACCATCCTCCATATTTTTCAATTAAATATAAAGGTGTATCAAAATGCCAAATTGTAACTAAAGGCTCAATATTATATTTTCTTAATTCCTTGAAAACACTACGATAAAATTCGATTCCCTTTTGATTAGGGGTCTCTTCATCACCATGAGGAAATAGTCTTGACCATGAAATAGACATTCTAAAAGTTTTAAAACCCATTTCCGCAAACATCTTAATATCTTCTTTATAATGATGATAAAAATCAATACCATCATGGTTAGGGTATAAACATTCATCTAAACAAGCAAAATGGGCTCCTTCAGGTAATTGAACCTGCCCTTCACTAGTAACGATCTTACAATGTTTACCATCCTTGTCAATATAAGTAACCTGTCTACTTTCTTTAACTGATCCTCCTGTAGTAACATCTGTTAAAGCAGGACCACGTCCATCTTCATTCCAGGCTCCTTCACATTGGTTCGCAGCAGTAGCTCCGCCCCATAAAAAATTCTTTGGAAAACTCATTTTTTCTCCTCCTTTATTTATCTTTTCTATAATTATCTCACAATTTAAAAAAACTACAAATGCTTATATTATATATATTATTATACCTTTTCTTTATGGTATAATTTTTTAAATGGAGGTGCAATATTAATGGAAATACGTATTTTAAAATACTTTCTTGCAGTAGCTCAAGAAGAAAGTATCACAAAAGCCGCTGAAATTTTACACACTACCCAGCCAAATTTATCCCGTCAATTAAATATGCTTGAAGCAGAGGTTGGAAAAAAATTATTTGAAAGAGGTAGCCGAAAAGTTACTCTAACAGAAGAAGGGATGTTTCTTAGAAAACGAGCGAAAGAAATAATTGATTTAACTGAACGAACTGAATCAGAACTTAGCACCTATGGGGAAACAACATCCGGTGATATCTATATTGGCGCCCCAGAAACTTATGTAATGCATTCAATTGCTGAAATTTTTAAAAGGATGCACAACCAATACCCTAATATTAAGTATCATATTTTTAGCGGAAGTACTTTAGAAGTTTCAGAACAGTTAAATAAAGGTCTCCTAGACTTTGCCATCTTAATTGAACCAATCGATCTAGAAAAATATAATTATCTTAAGTTACCATATACAGATACTTGGGGTGTACTGATGCGAAGAGATAGTCCATTAGCAAAACTAAATGCAATCACTCCAGAAGATATCAAAGACGAACCTATTTTCCTTGCCCATCAACAATCAAGTGCAAACGTATTATCAGGCTGGTTTAAAGAATATTATCGTAATCTAAATGTGATTGGCAGCTTTAATCTTATCACTACCCCAGCAATGATCGTAGAAAGTGGTTTAGGCTATGTTTTTACATTTGATAAATTAATTAATACAACCGGTAATTGTAACCTCTGCTTCCGACCATTAGAACCAAATTTTGAAACTGGATTTTATCTTGTCTGGAAAAAATATCAAATTTTCAGCCGTTCTGCTAAAATGTTTTTAGAGGAACTGCAAAAAGTTCTATTTTAATTAATTATTCACAAAGAAAGCTAACAAAGCAGCACTCTGTTAGCTTTTTAATATGAGCTTACCAATATCCATATACTAGATTATTCTTCTAATTCATAATTAATATGTTCTAATGTCATTTGCAGCTTTTCTTTTTTATTATCATTGTTATAATTAAGATAATGTGAATATAAGATATCAACCACGATCAAGGCGGGAATTTGGGGTGAGATTTTATCAGAAATAGCTAAATTTTTTAACCCCCCAATCAAGATCAGTTCATCATAATAAGAACGATATTCATATACCCGAGCAGCAGATAACATAATTGTTTTAGCTCCTTTTTCTTTTGCTTCTCGTAATCCTTCTATAACTTCTTCGGTTTTTCCACTTACACTGATTCCAATCACTAATGATTCTTGATTTACTCGGGTAATATTCATCCGAATAGAATGTGATTCTGCTAAATAATCAACATCTAATCCTAATCTCATAAACCTTAATTTAAATTCTCTTGCAACAACTGACGATGAGCCAATTCCATAAATATAAACTCGATTATATTCATCCAGCATCTTAGCTATTCTAACCATTTGGTCATTATCAATCAATGAATAAGTTTTCTCTAAAACTTTTTGATAAGAGTTTAAAACTTGTTTAGTTAATAAATCTAAATGCCGGCTTGATTGGTGAGAATCTTGATAAGCAAATAGAAATTGTCGATATCCACTAAACCCTAACTTTTTAGCAAACCGTGATAAGGATGCTTCAGATACATATAATCTTTGAGAAACCGCTTTTGATGATAAATCTTCATCTTCAACTTGATCAATGAAATAATTAGCAATATTTTTTTCCACATTCGTTAGTTCTTCATAAGCTGATTCAATAATTGGAATCACACTTCTATTATAAGATAACACCTAACCCCTCCTTTACTATACAAATGATTATAGCATAAAAAGGAAACTTACGTTTCCTATAACTTAATTTCCATTCCAATTTCAAACATCCGTTTCCACGGCATATATATTTTTGTTATATTAAAAGGATAGCGCTGACTAAGATGAAGATGTCCAAAATTAATCTGTAACTTCTTTTTAATAATATTCTCTACATCCGTTTGTTGATCTTTAAAATCATAATAAGATAATCCTTTATGTGGTAAATCATTTTCGACAACTTCTTTTCTAACTATTGCTTGATAAAAAACATCTTCGATAAGACGATAACATAAATTATTAATTACGTTTTCCTGACCAATAAAAGCTTGAGATAAAGTTGTTCCTAAGGAATTACAATTTGTATTCCATCCTGCATAGCTTACTAATTGATCTAAAATATTTAGCTCATCTAAATATTCAATTAATTGTAGATCACCACCATTACTAAAAGCACTGTCGCATAACGCCACATGATAACCACTATTTATATAATCTTGAATTTGTTCAGCAAAAGCCAATAAATAACGATAACTTGTATAAGTTACATCTAAATCATTTTTATCAATAAAAGCTTCTTGCATGATCTTACCTGGCGAATTTATCGCTAAAACCACATCAGCATCTTGAGGATTGTTGACCAGCTTAGCTTTACATACGCGTACATGTGATTTTAGACTTTCATACATTGGTCGATCTTCATATTTAGGAATAATCATTGGTCCTAATACCGAAGCGTAAAAAGGATAAACTTTTGGTTCTAAATGATAGTATTCATGATAAGCACGTGCTAATAATGACAGACCTACTTCGTCAGCTCCAGGATAGATCATTACTTTCTGATCTAATCTTTTTTCCTTTAAAGCATTAATAACGATTTTTTGGGATATTGCAGTATATCCATAAGGTGACGAGTCATCTTGTGGAATAACCAGAAAATCAAGATAGCCAGCTTCAAGAAAATCAATAACCTTTAAATTAATCTTAGTATTAAACAAACGACGCTGCTCATAATCAGTTATAATTTCCTGAGGAATATCAATACCGAGAAGTTCATCTTTTTCTTTTTGATTTAACCCATGTCTTTTTTTTAGATCAAGAAGATATTTTCTTCGAAAAAGAGCAAAGCCGTAACTTTCATAATAATCAGGTTCTTCTTCACTCGAATTATAACTTGGTGCACGCATAATACAATGATAAGCATATATTTTTATTTGAGGTTTCAACTGTTTTAGATATTTAATTAGTTCTAAACGTTGAAGCGCATCTGTTTCACTCAAATAGTGTAATCGTGATGGAATCAATCCACCATATACGATCATATCTATCGAGATAATACAATTATCACATCCTTCAATATTTTCATCGATAAATTGTTTAAAATATTCCACCTGAGCCGGCTTCTTTTTATGACCTAAAAAACTTTTATCCGGTTCAACTAATTCGATTTGTTGATTTGACTGGGCAATCATTAAAGGAAAATTATAATTGCATGGTCGTTCATCTAAAGGAATAAATAATGTTTTCATTTTATCTGTCCTCTTTATTTATTTTTATTATATCTTTTAACGCTTCTAAAATACTTTCTTTTTGAGCACAGGGAAATTGACAAGGCTTATTTGCAACCAAGTAACCCTTTTTAGCAATTGGAAACATATCAAAGTCATTTGGGGAATCACCTATTGCATATACTTCACTTTTAGGATATAGCATTTTTACGGCATTTCCTTTTGAGGCATCTTTATGCATGATTTCCAAAGATGTTGAAGAAGTCATCACTGCTTTTGTCTTTTGATATGTTGTATTTATATATGTTTCTATTGAGCGAAGTTTATCTTCAGTACCAATAACAAGAAACAAAACTGCTGGCTGATACAGTATAAGTTTATCAAAATCTTTACAAATGATATGGGAATCATATAATTCACTAGGGAAAGCTGGATCTCTTTCACTTTTCCAATAACGATTAGATACTGTATTTAACTCGATTCGAATATCTTCTTTTTGAATCTCCTTATAGATATTTATAGCTTCTTGTTTATCAATCAAGGTAGCTATCAATTGTTGTCCTTTCATACAAACCGCACCGTTTTGAGAAATACGATGCTCTATTTTAAGTTTGTATTGTTCTTCTATTTTTAAAATATCATGATCTAACCGACCTGTACATATTGCTAATGTCCATCCCATTTGTTGGAGAGAATCAAGACAATTCAATGTCTCGGTTCCTCCAATGATTTCATTATTGGCACCTAAAAGTGTACCGTCTAGATCAAAAACAATAACTTTATTCTTCAATACTCTCAATTCCTTCTTTATTCATAACTTTTACAAATGGGATATAGATAAGAACAGATACTACCAAAATAAGTAGACCAATGACCCCTGACATAATATCTCCTCCAGTAGCTAGAAACGCACTGATTACTGGTGGTGTCGTCCAAGGGATCAATACGTAAGTATGAGCCATAATACCAATTTGTGTAGCTAACGCTCCAATTCCTAAACCAGCAAGAGTTGTTAAAATCATTGGAATGATCAAGATAGGATTCATAACAACAGGTAATCCAAACATCAGCGGTTCTGAAATATTAAATAATGCTGGTACAAAACCTAATTTTCCAATCACCTTATAATCATCTCTTTTAGAAACTATAAAAATAGCAATTACAAGCGCTAACATATTACCAGCGCCACCCATAAATGCAACGGAATCAATAAATGGTTTAGTAATAATTTCGGTAGCTGCTGTTCCACTTGTAATAGCAGCTTCATTGATTGCTAGACTTGCCAAATAGATTGGTTCTAAGATTGGATTAAAAATATATGCCGAATGAATTCCAAAGCCCCATAAAAGCATATACAAAACATAAATAACAATCAATCCGACCGGTGATGAAACAATTGCAGTAAAAGGTGTTTGAATCCAGTTAAAAATCAAATCATTAAGCGGCGCCCCTATTGCATCGGTTATAATTCTCAGGATTGCAAAAATAATAACCGTTAAAGCTACAGGAATAATTGCATTAAATGATCTAGCAATTCCAGTAGGTACACTTTCCGGCATTTTAATAACCAGTGCTTTGAACCCAAGCAAAAATCTCATTAATTCAACTGAAATCAAGGCAGAAATAAATGCTGTAAACATCCCAGCTGCCCCTAAATAATAAGTAGTCACATATTCACCAATTTTTGCATCACTTACAAATGGTGTTAGACATAAAAAGCAAACAACTGCTGTTGCTCCAGCAACCGAAGTATCCATTTTATATTCATTAGCTAAAGCTTTAGCAGTAGTAAAAACTAGCAAAACTGCCATAATTGACATTGAGGCTGAACTAATTACACTACCGATTTTAGCAAAATCATTACATGGTGCTCCAAACCATTGATCAAAGTAATGCCCCTCACCTACAAATACACTATTGATCAATGTAAATAAAGACGCAGTAATTACTAGCGGCATGATTGAAACAAAACCATCCCTAATTGCTGTCAAATAACGATTTTTAGAAAGTTTCTCAGCAATCGGCAATAACACATTAGACAATTTATCCATCATAATCTCTTTCCTCCCTTATCTTGAAATCTCATCTACAAATTTCTTTGTAATTAACTGTGGTCTTGTAATCATTGATCCTACAACCACACTATAACAACCTAATTCTAATGCCCTTTTTACTTTAGAAGGAGTATCTATATTTCCCTCACCAATCACAGGATGCTTAACATTCTTCACTATCTCTCTAATAATTTTAAAATCATTAGCATCAATTCGACTATTTTGGCTTTGTGGTGTATATCCGACTAAAGTTGTTCCAATAAAATCAAATCCAATATTATCAGCATGGATTGCCTCTTCCACAGTGGAGCAATCAGCCATAAACAATTGATGAGGATATTTTGCTTTTACCTCCTTAAAAAATTCAGTAATTGTTTGATTATGAGGTCTTAACTGCATTGTCGCATCCATCGCAATAATATCTACCCCTTCTGCCACTAGAGCATCCACCTCTTTCATCGTTGTAGTAATATAAATATCTGTATCCTCATAATCTTTCTTGATGATACCAATAATTGGCAAATCCACTTCCTTTTTAATTTCATGGATATCTTGAACACTATTTGCTCTTATTCCTTTTGCTCCCCCCATCTTTGCAGCAAGTGCCATTTTTGACATGATCAATGATGAATGCAGCGGTTCATCTTCTAATGCCTGACATGAAACGATCAAACTATTTTGAATCCTCTTCATTAAATCTCTCCTCCTTGTTTATAACTTTAATGGCTTTTATTTTATTAAGCAATATATTCACTTGCTTTAGTAATTACTTTCATTTTTATTTTTTATTCCAACTTATTTTTAATGTTTTTGAAAGTACTTTTAAAATAAAAATTAAAAAAATGGCTTATTCAGCCATTTAATTCCAATCTTTATATATTTATAATCTCTATTTTTTTAATAATCTTGTAAGAGTATTTTTATCTAGCAGATTCACAGTTTCAAATTTCCCATGATAAAACACTGCCCAATTATTAAAAACACAAGGTAAATCTTTAGCTTTTTGTAAAGTATCAACTTGAATCATCAGAATAGGTACATTATTAATCTCACAATACTGTTTGACTATTTCAAGACTTTGATAAACAAAAGGGCATTGCATATCATAATAAATAGTTAGTTCTTTATTTTCAATCTTTTGCTTTTTAGCCTTTTGAGTAAATCGAGGGAAAGTTCCATCAAAAGACAACGCTAATAGTTCATATCCATCATCAGTAGTATCAACGACCTCAAAGCCATTACTTTTAGCAAATGACTGATCTGTAAGCCAATGTTTTTGTTTTTTTGAACCTAGTAAACAGACACCTGATTTTCCTTTTGCTTTAGCATCCGCCAAACAATAATCCATCAGTGACTTACCATACCCTTTGCCTTTATAGCTTCCCATAACCCACAAGCAATATATGTAGAAATAATTATCACCAACAATAGGAACCCATGCTTTTTCCAATGGGGCATATTCAATAAAAACAGTACCCCTTTCATTCAATTTTCTAAAAACATGTCCTTCATTTAGGCGTTTTGAAAGCCATTGGCGCTTTGCATCTATTCCAGGATGAAACTTTTTACTCCGTATAATACAACATAAGTGTTCATTAAAAACATTTTCTGTCGTTATATTAATAAATTCATCATCCATATTTTACCCCCTTAGTTTTATTATCAGAACACTAAACTTTCTCATTTATTGGCGATCTTATAATACCATTCCTTGTAATAAGACAATATTGTAAAAATTCATCTAATGGTACTGCCTTAGCATAATAGTAGCCTTGATAAATCTTACATCCAGCTTCTTTTAATACATTAATCTGTTCCTCTGTTTCAACAAATTCTGCAACTACACTAAAATTTAACCGCTTGGCTATTTGAGTAATACTCATAATAATTTCGCGTGTTCTGTCATTTTCCAATAGGTGCTGTACCAAACTACCATCCAACTTAACTTCATCAAATATATTTTCCTGCAAATAAGTTATTGAACTGTGTCCCATTCCAAAATCATCTATACTCAACTTAATCCCACTATCTCGCAATTCTAATATGCGCTTTGTAATAATATTAGTAGTATTCAATAAAGCTCGTTCAGTAACCTCAAAAACCAGTTCTATATATTGCAAATGATACTTATTAATAATTTTAAGTACGTTAGAAACAAAATCAGCATCCTCCAGCTGCTTTGGAGAAATATTGATTGACAAATTCATCTTCATCGCTAATCTATCTATCTGCTCAGCATCTTGACAAGCCTTTTCTATAATATATAAACCTAGTTCATTCAAAAAACCACCTTGGTAAGCCAAAGAAATCAATAATGAAGGTGCAACAAAACCACAAACTGGATGATTCCATCGCAACAACGCTTCTACACCATATACTTGTTCCTCCGCAGTCATTTGTACCTGATAATATAATTGCAGCTGATGTAAATACATCGCATTACGCAAATCCATAGCAAGTGTTTTGGCGGGAAAATGATAGTGATAATGATCTGATAAAAAAACGGGGATACTACCATTTTGTTCTCCTTCAATCATATCATTTTCTAAGGCAAGAATAGATTCTTCAAATTCTTTACTTTGGATCTGCTCACTATACTTTACAAATGGAATATAAAGCATTGTTCCGATAATAATATTAAATATTTGGAGAAAACTACCTGCGATAGATCCCGTTGCCTGATATCCACTTAAAATAATCGGAACTGTCCATTCAACCGATTGACTTATATACGGAACTATACCAGTTGACATTGCAATACTACTGATTATTGTTAAAACTAACGGTGTCAAAATAAAAGGAATCAGCATAATAGGATTAAAAATAACGGGAAAACCAAAAATAACAATTTCATTAATGTTGAAAAAAACAGATATACCTGCAACCTTCGCAAGTTTCTTATTATTACTTTTTTTAGCAGCAATAAAGATTGCTAAAATTAAACATAATGCTGTTCCACAACCGCCAATAAAAACAAATATATCTAGAAATGTTTTTGAAAATAATTCTGTTGGTAATTGACCATTTTGTATTAACGCTTGATTAATTTGTACTCCCGGCTCAAACAACTGCTTAGCAACCATATCCAGTGTATTAGTCCCATGTATTCCAAAAAACCATAAAAAATGTACAAAAAATACATATAACAAGGTCCCAATAATTCCATTACCAAACCAGCTAAACAAATATATAAAGAAATATGAGCCAAAATTAACAATATTGATATCACCTAATAAACCTTTCATAATCTGCCCAGCACTCGTAAATATAATAATGATAAAGACTATCGGGAAAATTCCTTGTATTGCTCGATTAAAAATATAATTTGTCCCTACCGTATACAATTTTTCTAAATGATTTACAAGGTGCATTCCCTTTTTTAACATCGCACAAGTTAAAAGGGTTATGCACATTGCCGTAAAGACCCAGTCAGATTGAAAAATATATGTCTTTTCATGCAATCCGCCACAAAAAGAAAGGTATGAAATTATTGCTGTAATAGGATAAAAAAAGACATCATCTTGACCATTTAATTTTCCGTATGAAAGTGAGATGGTAATAATTAAAATTAACGCAATAGAACCTAAGGAACAGTTATAAATAATGCTTAATCCGTCTTTTAAGCCTCCATCTAGAAAAGCCGCTAAAAAGACTTGATAATCGGGGATTGGAAAGCTATTAAACAACAAAGCAAAAGAGCCAAGAATGAGGAATGGTATTGCTAGCATTAATCCGTGTTTAATTGCCAAAATATAAATCGAGTCATAAAATTGCCGTCTTGTTTTCTTAACTTTCATATTCCCATCCCTCTACTTAATTACTACCGTAAGACATAAAATCAATATATTATAATCTATCAAATAACAATAAATCTGTTGTCCCAAACTAGTTAAATAGACCTGAATTATTTTTACAAAGTAATTACCAGGCACATCCCCTTATCTAATCCATAATTATTCTTTTAGTTTTTCTCTCTTATTTAAAAAATGTGCTTATTAAAATTTTCAATCATGAGCCAGTATTGTCTAACTCCTTTATTCACTTAAACTAATATTTTCTCTCATCTATACATTAATTTTTTGTTCTATTTATCTACCATTTCTATAATTATATCAAGTAGCAAAAATTTAGTAAATGACCTTCACTAAATAAACCATTAAAAATAGAACAATAAAAAATTTAAGAATAGTATAAATATTAATTTGATTCTTATAGCATAAACAATAATTATTATAAATCAATATCTATTTTATATGGATCGTCAATAAGTATGTAATTCATCTTACTTTTTTGGGCAAGTTTAGAAAACTGAGCATTATCCTTCAACACACTATCCAGAGTACAATTTTCATCATCTAGACGATTTTCAATGACATTACCATATTTTTTGATGTCATCAAAATGATTTCTAATATAATTTTCACTCATTATAAGACAATAATACCTTATATTATCCAAATATTTTTTTGTGAAATTTTTCTTCCAGTCAAAAGGAATATAACATCCTTCAATAATAAGGCTTTGCTTATTTTCAATAACGGTCTTAATCATTTCACAAACAATTGGCCATAAATATTTAGTTAGAGCATCATTATCACTCATAGGTGTTAATTCAGTGTTTCCGCTACGAATTAGCCCCATTTTCAGATGATCATGGAAATTTATACTTTTCAAGCAGCTTTTGAGCAAGCGCTGTCTTACCTGTATACGAAGCTCCTGTGATTAAGACTATCATCTTTATCCATCCCTTTTTTTAAAATGAACACTCATACAAGAACATTTCTGTATGATTATTTTTAGCAATTACTTTTTCATATGATGAATACACTGTTACACTTGTAAATCCTATATCCTGTAAATATTGTTCTAGTTCACCCAATTCATATAAATGTGTCTGAAAATCCATAATTTCTTGTTGCAACAGTTCTGCTCCTTTATATAGTTCATAAATACCTGGAGAAAACTGGGTATGCGTTTTTTCATCGTAATAGTTTTTATTTTTAAGAATCAAATCATACCTTTCTTTAGTCTTTATAGCTATTGCAGTCCGATAATCAGAATCATCAGGACATCTATTCGCTACTGTATCAACTGCAAAAACAAATTTGCCACCTTTTTTTAACAACCACTTCATTTTTTTTAAAATTTTTCTACATAATACCATATCTGTAAATAATGATACAGAACCAGAAGAAATAAAGATGTAATCATATTTTTCTACAGTATCATACTCCAGTATATCACTTTGAAACACTTTAGCATTAGGTGACTTTTCCTTTAATTTTGCAAGCATTTCTTTAGATAAGTCTATTCCCTTAATATCATATCCTCTTTCTAGAAATGGAACTAAAAATCTTCCACTACCACATAAAGGTTCTAAAATTGACATATCTTTTCTAGTATAAGATAGATAAAAATCTAATTCGTCTTCTGGTGCATCCTTATGCAAGATCTCATACATTTCTGTACACAAACTACCATAATAATTTTTCATATCTATATCCCCATAATTTATACTTCTTAATTCTATAATACTATATTTAATTCCAAACAATAATTTATTTCGTCTAATTTTCTAAAAAATATTTTCATATAAAAGTTACTAACAGATTTTTAAATTAATGTTATATATTTTCTTTTAAGACTTATCTCTTAACCTCGAACTCTATTTTGAATATCATATCTTCACTTACCAAATCATAATCTATCATTTGTATTTCCATAAAATATATTTTTTACAAAGATAAATCAGCTAAAAAAGATTAACATTTAATCCTTTTCACTTTTACCTCAACCATCAATTTCTTAATACTCAGTTTAGATATTATTAAGACATAATAGCCCATAAAAAAAGAATAATCTTATTGATCTAATAATATTACTCTTTCTTGAATTAGCTTTTCTAATTGTTTTAAACGTTTATTTGATAATTTATATTTTGTTTTTCTATCAAACTTATAATTTATTAACTTTCCAAGTTTATTTTTGCATGTTTGACATTAATGATTCAACAAATCCTATAAAATTTTGATAGGTTGCTGGAAGACGAGTTGAAACATAAGTATTTATGTCTTTAAAATCACTGTCCATTGCATAACTATAAGTTCTTGATAATAATCATCTCCAATATTTTTATAATAATCTATAACTGCTTCGATACTACCAGTTTTAACTAATCTACCAATAGGGGTAAATGAAATATCTTGACTTATAAAGCATCGCCTTGCCTTTTTAATTTTGCAAGCATACCATTAGTTGTAAACTCAGGTGATAAACGGAAGGAAGATCTAGTATAGCTTCCTTACCTAGTAAATGTAATAGAAGCAATTTTTGTATTAAATGAATTTATATATAGATTTTTATCACTAAATATATCTAGATAATCTTCTTTAACAAACCAATAACTATTATTAAGTCATAATCCTTGACATATTTCAATAATTCCTTTTGTATCTTTTTCGTTTAAACCTAGTAGTTTGATACATATGCTCTATTTCTTAGAATAGTTCTTTTCTCCAAACATCGTTTGTATAATCCAATGAAAAATACAATGAATCATTATCAAATTAGTTTAAAATATAATTCATGAGAAACACATTCTTTTTATATAAAAAAACGAATAGATTGGTTATCTATTCGGTCAATTGCTTTATTGGTGGAGGTGAGGGGAATCGAACCCCTGTCCAAGCATAATCCCTCCAAAGCGTCTACAGTTTATCTCATTGAATTAATTTAATTAGGCTACAATCAATGAGCAATTTTCCACCTAACGAGCTTATGAGATTTTCGAAGTATTTAGCTAAGCAATAAATACCCTTATCCTATGAGTTTATGATACCAGTTAAATAGCTATAGGCACGCTAAATAGTGGCAGCTTTCATGTCTATGTCGACTAAGCGAAAGCGTAATTAGTTTGTCTGTTTCCAGTTATTTGTTTGTGCATTTAACGAATGCCTTCGACTGCAGCTAAGGTCAGACATACACCTGTCGAACCCAGGACACCCCCAGATCAGTAATTCTTAAGAGCTTTTTCAATTTCTCTTTTAGAATCTCTTTCTTTTAAATCTTGGCGCTTGTCGTATAATTTCTTACCGCGAGCAATTCCAATCTCCAATTTTACTTTACTTCCTGTATTAAAGTATAACTTAGTTGGTACAACTGTCAAGCCACCTTCTTTTAATTTATTTGAAATTTTTAAAATTTCTTTTTTATGAAGTAATAGTTTTCGATTACGTAACGGCTCATGATTAAATTGATTACCATGGCTATAAGGAGAAATGTGCATATTTTCAATATAAGCTTCATTATCTTTAATTCTTACAAAAGCATCTTTAAGATTTACATTACCTAAACGGACCGATTTAATTTCTGTTCCTTTTAGTTCAATCCCTGCTTCATATGTATCTAAGATAAAATAATCATGATAAGCTTTCTTGTTATTTGATACAATTTTCATGCCCATTTCCCCTTTCTGATTAATTAAGCGCGATGCTTAGATTTACTCTTTTTAGAGCGTTTAAAATGATTATTTGTAAAACGTGGTTCTTCATGACGCTTTTTACGACGATCATTCCGTTTTCGATTGTTTTTACGATCATTATCTTTGCGCTTATTTATTATAACAGTTTTTGTTGTCTTTTTGTTGGATTTCATGCCAACAATTTCAAAATCTACTGATTTATCTTTTTTAGATGCACTTGATACTCGAACTTTAACTCGATCAGACATCTTAAACACCTTGCCTGTTCGCTGACCAATATAACGAAGATTCTTCTCATCAAAGAAATAAAAATCATCAGTCAAATCAGTTACATGGACTAACCCATCAATTGTATTATCAAGTTCAACAAAGAAACCAAAATTAGTAACTGAACTAATAATTCCTTCAAATTCCTCACCAATTTGTTTTTCCATAAACTCCGCAATTTTCATATCATCAACTTCACGTTCAATCATAATCGCTTCACGTTCACGAGCCGAAGTTTGTAGTGCTATTTCAGGCATCAATTCTTGATAATGCATGATAGTACGACGATCTAAACGATTTTCGAACATGTACTTTCTAATTAAACGATGAACGATTAAATCTGGATAACGTCTAATTGGTGAAGTAAAATGTGTATAATATTCATCAGCTAATCCAAAGTGTCCTAGACACTGTTCATCATAACGCGCTTTTTGCATACAACGCAATAATAAAGTTGCAATAATTGTATGTTCCGGAGTATCCTTACTAACTTCTATGATATTGCTTAATTCACCCGGATAAACATTTTCTAATGAACCTTTGATTGTATAGCCTAAAGTTTTAGCAATTCCACTAAATTGTAATAACTTTTTCGGTTTAGGATTTTCATGAACCCGATAAATGAACGGCAGCTCTAACCATTTAAAATGCTCTGCAACTGTTTCATTTGCCAATAACATAAATTCTTCAATAATACGATCACTTGCCCCACGTTCTCTCAATACAACATCAGTAGTATTACCTTTACTATCAACTAGTACTTTTGCTTCTTTAACATCAAAATCAATCGCACCACGTCTAGCTTTTTTCGCTTGAAGAATCATTGCTAATTCCTGCATTAAGAAAAATAAATCTTTGACATGACTATACTGTAACTGAAGCGTCTGATCACCATCAAGAATTTTATTTACATTAGTATAAGTCATCCGTTCTGTCGAATTAATTACTGCTGGAACAATATCATGTTCTACAACCTCACCATTTTCATCAATTTCCATAAAACAAGAAATTGTGAAACGATCAACATGCGGATTTAATGAACAAATGCCGTTTGATAACTTATGTGGCAGCATTGGGATAACACGATCAGCTAAATAAATTGATGTTCCACGTGCAAATGCTTCTTTATCAAGCGGTGATTCTTCTGTAACATAATAAGAAACATCGGCAATATGCACCCCTAAATGATAATGACCATTATCTAATTTTTTTAATGAAATACCATCATCTAAGTCTTTGGCGTCATCACCATCAATAGTAACAACGACCTCATCACGCAAATCAATCCGTTGACCAATATCAATTCCTTCCAAACTATCAGGAATATTCTCTATTTGATCATAGACAGCTTGAGGAAACTCAACTGGCGCATCGTGTTCATATACTATCGATAAGATATCAATCCCAGGATCATTGCGATGCCCTAAAATCTTTATAACATCACCTTTTAAAATCGGTTTATAAGTCTTAATTTCAACTTGAACTTTGTGTCCCGGCATCGCTCCGTGTAAATGAGCGCGATCTACAAAAATCGGTTTATCGAACATCGGATCATCAACATCAACAAAGCAATCACGTTTTCCTTTTTTGATTTCACCAACTAATCTTGTCTGTCCTCTTTTTATAACCCTGATAACTCGCCCCTCAGGACGTTCCTCATCACTGTGCTTCTTTAATTCAACTAATACAGTATCCTTATTAAACGCATCCTTTAAGTCATCGGGACTAATAAAAATATCTTTCTCTTGATCTTCAACGACTACAAACCCAAAACCACGTTTATTAATCGTTAATGTTCCTAGAATCATGCCAAACTGATTTGGAAGATAATAATGATTATATTTATTTCTAACTACTTTACCTTCATCTTCCAACTCATTCATAAGTTTAACTAAGTTTACAAATTTATCACTTTTATTACAATTCAATTTAGCAGCGATCAAATCAATAGAACGCTCTAAATAATTTTCATCACTTAACAATTCCAAAATCTTTTCTTTCATTCATTCACCTCCCGATTCCAAAATAAAAATAGGACCTTAGCCCTATTATTTATGACATTCTTAGAATGATTGCAATAACGAAAAATGCAATTGCTAAACCAGTAGTAACTCTTGTCATCACTAAATCTGCACCACGTTCTTTTTGCTGTGCAAACAAGTTTGAGCTTTGACCAGTTAAAGCATTTACAATTCCATCAGATTTACCACTTTGTAATAGACATAATATAATAAGTGCTATTGAAATAACAACTAATAAAACATTTAGAATAGTCCCAAACATAATATACCTCCTATTAGATACTTTGATACATCGCTAGAACATAATAACATAATATTTTTAAAATTACAATGATTTCATCGACACTTTAATCAAATCTTCTTGACAGCTGCCTACTATATTCTTTTCTCTAATACAATTACTGGTAAATCACCATATTTAGAATTACCAATCTCATTAAATCCACACTTTTTCCAAAATACTAAACCAGCTTCATTCCTCACTAAACAAGCCAATTGGATCCGTTCACAACGTTGCTTAAATTTTTTTAAACAATCATTAAACAGCCTCTTCCCCAATCCACAATTTTGTTTATCCTGATCAATTAAAAATAATCCAATCCATACACATTCATCATCATGAATCATCGAATAACGATAGCCATATTGATAATCGACTAATCCAACTAGTTCACCTTCTAAATAACATTTTTCTATATAATGATCTATTTCATCAAAACCGTCAGGACATCGCATCTCATTAATAAGATATTCTCTAGTAACTACCTGTCCTTCCAAAGAATAATAATTCTTTTGACGTAAATGAAATTCAATCAATTCATTATCAATATTCTCTACTTTTAAATAACTAAGCATTATCAACACCAACTACATAAAAACGATCATTATCTAAAACTAAAACTATATTTACACTTTTAGGTAATTCGTCAACCTTACGATTGAATTCCATTGAGATTAATACGTTATAATATTCATTATCATCTAGATCATCAATCACTACCTTAGATGGTGCAAAAGAAATAATTTCATAATTCTTAACTTCTAATTTTGGATACGTTTCTCTATATGTATAAAATGATTTTGAAGCAAATGAGCTAAATTCACTCTGCAAGCTTGGATAAATATAATCTAAACCACCAATTTCACCATCTTTTTTATCTTTTAAAGTAAAATAATCAACAGCAAAATAAGATGCTACTAATTGACATTCCTCGCTTGTTAAATTATTTTTATAAGCTTTATCAAGTCGAACATATATATCATTTAAAAGCTCATTTCCTTCCTCATGTATATACGGCGTCTCAACAGGAACCGTCGCAGGGTTATTTTTAGAAGCTCCTTCACGACTATAAAGAATATAAGTACCTGCTCCCCCAATTACTATGAGTAAACAACAAAGCATTACAACATGATCAATAACTTTTCGTTTTTCACTGCGATTAGCCCGATATCTTTCTAAGAATTTAATCTTAGGCAAGCGGTCGCTCTGAATAAAGACATTTGCTAATGTTAATACCGGTTTATACTTTTGACTTACCATACTTGTTGTTTCAATGAATAATTCGAAAATAAACATTAGAATGACAAACATTAAAGTTCCTAAAGTTGCATCATATAGATAAATATATGATGTTAAAGAGAACAAAAAAGTAACACCGTATAAAACTAAAACACTTTTACGATGCCCTAGTTTCAATTTGAACATTAAATTATGATGTAAATGCGCCCGATCAGCTTCACTAAATTTTTTATGATTAACTTTTCGTCGAATGATTGCAATCAACGTATCCATTATCGGAACCATCAAAACAACAATCGGTGCCCCTAAGGTAAAAAATGTCGATACATTATAACCAAAACCTAATAATGAAATAACAGAAATCATAAAACCAATATATAAAGCACCACAATCTCCTAAAAAAATCTTAGCTGGATGAAAATTATAAAATAAAAATCCCATAATTGCCCCTGCTAAAACTAATGACAACGAAGCAATATCAGTTCTTCCACTCGTAAGCGAAGTCATTGAAACAGTAAACAAGACAATAATTGATATTCCAGATGACAATCCATCTAATCCATCAATTAAATTGATTGCATTAGTAATCCCTACAATCCATAAAACTGTTATAACCCCTGGAATAATCGGTGGCCAATTACTCGGCATAAAATCAAAACCTTTTAAATATATATCACCATATACAATAACAATCAGTGCTGCAATCAATTCAACTGCTAATTTCGTTTTCGGTGATAAATCATGAACATCATCAATCAAACCTACAAAGAATACCAAGAAACCAGCAATTAGAATTGCATTGATTTGAGGATCAGTCTTTAAAAAGATGACCGCCCCAATTAAGGAACTGATGTAAATTGCATATCCACCGATTCGAGGTACTTCGACCTTATGAACTGTTCGCTTATTTTTGTGTGCTACGATTCCTAATTCTTTACCCGCCTTCATAACTAGCGGAATTAGAATGGCTGAAACGATCATAGTTACAACAAATGACATAATCAAACTAGGATTCATCTTTTCACTTCCTATCTTTTGTATATTATCAATTATTTTTGCATAAAATACAAGACAAAACCAATAAATAGTTTTATAATAATGGTGTTAAGGAGGAAAACGAAATGCATAAATTAGGAATATCAGTATACCCTGATAAATCACCAAAAGAAGAGGTATACGCTTATATGGAAAAAGCCGCTAAATTAGGGTTTAGTAGAATCTTTACTTGTTTCTTATCAATCCCTGAAGATAAGCGCGAAAGTTATTTAGTAGAATTTAAAGAATTCATGGATAAGGCTCATGAACTAGGGTTCGAAGTAGCAGCTGATACTAACCCTGAAGTATTTAAAATTATTGGAGCTACACCAGGAAATTTAAAACCATTTGCTGATTTAGGATTAGACATCATCCGTTTAGACGGAAACTTTGGGACACAAGGTGATATCCAAATCACACGTAATCCATATGGTATTAAAATTGAATTCAATGCCAGCATGGACATGGGTGTTGAATTACTAATTAATCATGGTGGAAATAAAGATCAAATGATCATGTGCCACAACTTCTTCCCTGAACGTTATTCAGGATTAGATTTCAATCTATTCATGGAATATAACCGTTATTGGAAAGAATTAAACTTACATACAGCTGCTTTTGTTTCTAGCAACAACGCTAATACAATTGGACCATGGGAAGTATTCTGTGGTTTACCTACAGTCGAAATCATGAGAGGTTTACCAATCGACTTACAAGCTCGTACATTATTAGCAACTGGTGACGTTGACGATATCTTAATCGGAAACTATCCGGCTACTGATGAAGAGTTAGAAGCTTTATCAAAAATTAATTATCAAGCAATTGAAATTCGTGTTGATGAAGTACCTGAAATTACTGACAATGAAAAATTGATCATGTATGATTTTGCCCCTCATTGGGATCGTTATGATCACTCATCATTCATGTTACGTTCTTCAATGCCAAGAGTTAAATTTAAAGAAAAAGCTACAGTTCAAGATTCTGGATTTACTTCAAATACAGAAATCGCAGGCAGTAAATCAATCCCTCATCATGATTGTGGTAAAAAAGTGTTCACACGTGGTGATGTCTTGATTGTTAATGATAACTTAGCTCATTATCGTGGTGAATTGGAAATTGTTTTAACAGAAATTCCAAATGATGGTGAACGTAATTTAGTAGCAACAGTTAAAGAAGAAGAAATGATATTATTAGATTTTGTAACACCTGGTCATCACTTCGTTTTAAAAAAATAGTAAAAAATAAAACCGAGAATTTCATTTGAAATTCTTGGTTTTTTTATCCAAATAAATCATTTAAAACTTTTTCAAGTCCATTATTATGAACCGAATCACAAACCAAATCGCTAACAGCTTTTAATTCATCAACAGCATTTCCCATTGCAACTCCTGTTCCAACTGTTTGAATCATCTCTAAATCATTTAAACCGTCGCCAAAAGCATAACTATCTTGAACATTCAAATTTAAATATTCAAGGACTTTTTGTACCCCAGTAGCTTTTGAAATAACATTAGAATAGATTTCAAAAGCATTATCTGTTCCATGTTTATCATAGTTAAAATCATTTAAGATAATTTCTTCAATCTTTGCTTGATGCTCATCGGGTACACTAACCTCTAATTTTAAGCATTCTGCAATTATATCTTCTCTATTAAAGTCTTCAATTAAAAATTCTTCATTAATATTACAACTTATGAAAAACTTTTCTAAAACTTTAAAACTCGGATCTAAATATGCTCCACGTTTTGTTTCAATAATATATTCAAAATTATTTTCATCCAGATGATTTACTAAATCAATCGTCTTTTTTAAATCTGTAGGCTGATGATAAATAAATTGTCCATTCATTTCCACATGTGCTCCGTTACACAAAACAGCACCATCAAATCCAAAGTTTGTTAAAATCTCAGGAATAAAAGCATAAGGACGACCACTTGCTAAAAATAACAAATAACCTCGTTCTTGTAATTCCTTCATTTTTCGTTGGGCTCCGGCTGGAATTTCTGGCAATCCCCCATGCGTATCTGTTAATGTTCCATCAATATCAAAAAATAGTACTTTTGTCATATATCCACCTCATTTTTTTATTATAGCAAAACCGCCAGATAACTAGCGGCTTTTTACTATTTTGGAAAATCTCCTTTTTTCTTTTTTGTCATTAAAATCGCAGCAATTATCGAAACAAATGGAACTGTTAGAATGACTCCCAATGACCCTGCAATACCTTGAATGATCTCAATTCCCATATCATAGGAATTGAACATTTGTAAAAACGGCATATCATAAGCATAAAAAACAACTAATGTACTTAAAGAGCCACCTGTAAAAGCTAAAATTAAAGTATTTGACATCGTTCCCATCATGTCTCCACCTATTTTAATACCACTTTTAAATAAATCTTTACGTGAGATATTAGGATTGTGATATTTAATTTCCTCAATCGTAGTTGAAATTGACATAGCTACATCCATTACTGCTCCAAGCGAAGCAATTAAAATACCTGAAAATAAAAGACCACTAATATCTAATTTACTGTTTTGTCCTATATAAAGTAACGTTTCAATATCATTAACATTATAGCCGCTAACATGCCCAAGTGCCCCAAAACTGCTTGCAAAGATTCCTGCTACAACGACCCCCGCAATCGTTCCTAGTACCGAACATAAAGTTTTCATTGAAAAGCCACCTATAAAATACATTGTTACAAGAGTCGTTAAAACAACTACAGCAACTGCACTAAAAAACGGTGAAAAACCTAAATACAACATCGGCAGATATAAAAAGATAATACAAATAAATGTAAAAATTAATCCTAAAGCTGAGGTAAAACCTTTTCGTTTACCGATTACAACTAATAAAATCAAAAAAATTGCGACCATTGTATATAGTGTATTAGTGCGATCATAATTATAAACACTAGCACTTAAGGTTCCATTATATTCACTAAGCTGCACTATCACCCTAGTTCCCACCTTACAATCAGCACCGTACAAATAACTATCAATATTCGTAGTCTCTACTATTTGACCTTTATAATCACCTGACAAAATCTCCGTATTCACTATTTGCGTTCCTTGCTGAAGTCCATTTTCTGTACGATTTTCAGATATAATTTCAGTCACTCGGGCTTTTTCAAATACAGCACCTTCTTGATCCATCAATGGTGTTTTTTCAACAGCATTATTAAAAAAATATAAAAAAATTAAAAATGCTAAAATTGCCAGCCAGACTCCAAAATGACCTATTTTTTCTTTTTTACTTAACTGTTTAAATTCTTTTAATAACTCTTTCATAACTTCTCCCATATATAAAACAAGACAGAACAAGCTCTGTCTTGTTTATTTCATTATTTATCTTGACTATTCTTCAATTTTTCTTTTTTTAAATAATTTTGTTCCAGCAATTCCTAGCAATGATACGAAAGCAGTAATACCTGCTAAATTGATTGACGTATCATCACCAGTTTTTACTTTGCTGCTAGTTGTTTTTACTGGTGTTTTACTTGGCGTTGTTGAAGGAGTAACAATTGGAGCTGTTGTAATATCTTCAGTATTTTTCTTTGCTAAAAATTCATTTGTCACTGTATCTAATTGTGTACTCAATTCATTTAATGCAGTCTTAGTAATAGTTGCTTCATTGAAGTCAACTTTTAAAGCTGCAATTGATTTCTTGAAAGCATCTACATCTGCTCTAGTATACTGATCTTTTTTATCTCCGATACTAATTTGTGCTAAAGTACTTCCAATTTGATCAAATTTAGTCTGTACTTCAGCAAACTCAGCTTTTGTCACGACTTCGTTTTTAGCTGTTGCTAATTTATTATATGCTTCATCGATAGTTGCAGTTGTAACAGCTTTATTACTATCATTTTCATATAACGTTTTGTCTAATAAAGATGAATACCCTCGTTTTAAGGCAGTACTATTTTCATTTGCAAAACCATTTTGGGCATAACCGTAATAATTTAATGGATCACTTGTAGTATTCCATTTATTTTGTAATTCTGTTTCAGCTGTACTATCATCACGTGTGTCTAAAGCAGTATTTACAGCTATTAAAGCTTCATCGATTCTATTTTTAGAGCCACTTGTTACATTGACTGTATCAATCGCAGCTACTTCATTCTTCATTTCTTCAATTGATTTAGCATTACCATCTTTTGATAAAGTTACATCATTTGCATATTTTTGACCATTGTAATCATAAGTTTTAATTGTTAAAGAATCTCCACTAAAATCAATTGTTGAAAAGGTTGGTTCTGGTGTATTAGAACGTTCAGCAATATAATATTGTTTAACTGTATTCAATGTGTAAAATTTACTTCCTGAAGCAGATCCTGCGGCAATATATAATGTTCCTTCTGGATTATATGCTTTACTAGCATTTTCACTAACACCGTCGGTTTCAATTACCTTTCCATCTAGAATTTGATAAGTACGAGCGTAAGAATGATCGTGACCTGTTAAACATAAATCAATGTTAAATTCATCCATTAATGGCGCAAATAAAATTCTTAAGTTAGCCCCATCAACATCTGAATGCGGTGAACCAGAACCATAGATATCATGATGGAATAAAACCACTTTCCACTTTGCATCTTCATGACTAGCTACAGCTTCTTTCATTAACTGACGATGTTCTTCAACATTACGACTATTACTATTTAAACTAATAAATAGAGTATCTCCATAGCTATAATAATAATCTCCACCAGATTCTGTAGAACCTAATGTACTTGCATTAGGATTATTATAATGAAGACTGTAATCATCGACCATTGACTCATGATTACCAATCGTTGTTGCTAATGGTGTACTTCTCAACACATCAGGATATAAGAAACCTGCATATTCTTGTTCTCTTATAATCTCTCCAGAACCATTAGTTCCGCTTGATGAATAATCAATTTGATCTCCTGCTGATAAAATGAAGCTAGCATTTTCTGCAATGCCTCCAGCTCCTAATGCTTTTTGCAATGTCTTATTCCATGCATAGGTATTAACTGCAATATCAGTATCATCTTGAGTACCTTGTCCGTTACTTCCAGAAGCTCCAATTTGTGGATCTCCTACTAATACTGCCTGATAATCACTAAAACTGTGTGTTTTGTAAGTATATGTATCACTCCAATCAACACCGTTTGTACTATATTGGTAATAGTAAGTCATATTTTCCACTAGATAATCTTTAAGTGCTACCTTATTACTAGCAGTATAGTTTTTGAAACTATTGTTCTTGTTAATCTTGTCAGCACTGCCCGTTACAGTTTTTGCTCCTGACATATCTTGATTGGTAGAAATTTTTACTGTTGGTGTTCCCGTTTCTTCTGAGTACCAGGCAAAATTTAGATCAGTTGCTTTTGCTCCCGGTGTCAATACAATTTTTCCAGTATCCATTTCACCGGATTCTTGATTATTCCATTGGTTATTATACCAATCATTATAATCACTAGTACTAGTCAGCCCATTATTTAGTTTTTGTGTTCCATCATTACCTTGATATTCACCATAAGCTGATAATGGTACCATTGCCAAACTAGAAAAGGCTGATACTGTTGCCAAAGAAACAATAATACGTTTTTTCAAATTCTCATTCATGTCATAGTCCCCTTTTTTTAAGTTATAAATCTGTACTACGCCACCTATTTTACACACTGAGATTTTAGCGTCAACGAAGTTTACAAACACTTTATCAACTTAACCAAAACCATAAAAAAGACGATTATAGTTAAGCAAAACTTAACCAAATCGTCACTTTCTTTTGATTGAAATTATTATCTAAATCTAATTATACTCTATCAGTACATCATCTCGCCTTTTTTCTTCTGATATACTCTATTCCCCCTAAAGTTACAACCATACCGATTAGTCATGTTCCAATTATCATGTTATCACCAGTTTTAGCTGCCTGTTCATTTCCTTTTGGAGTTTTCGGCTGTTCTGGTTCTACCAGTGTTACTTCACTCTTCTTTTTTAATCCTTCGTATGCTGTCTGTAGTTTTTCTGCCAGTTTTGCACATATTATATCATTTTCGAAATCAAAAAATGGCAAATACACTTCTTGGTCAGCTCTTGCACCGGTTCTAAGGCGCATTTGATTAACCCCGATTTTCCCAACTGCTCCAGAACCATTCCAGTTCAATGAAATATATGTAATCTTACTTGGATTATCAACTTGATAAATTGCGTATCCATTTTTTTGACCTGAACTTATTATTGCACCATTATTTTTAGGAACCAGTGTTGTTGAAATCCAAGTAGGAAAAATATCTATAAAACTATCAACTAAAGATAAATTTCCATAATAAATCTAAGCTGATGGTGCTTCAGTATCAAAGTTATCTACCAAGGTTTTAGAATTTTCGAACTCCTTAACTCTTGTTGTAGATAGCGAAGAAATTATTAAGCACACAATAAATACAAGCTTTACTGCTCTTTCCCATCTCAATTTAATCACTCCGTTATGATAATCTTATTAATCTTTGATTTGGTATCCCAGACTTTTACTTTTTATTATATTTATTTATGAAACATGGTTTCATAAATAAAAAACGATATGATTAAAATAAACTTCCATATCGTTTTAATAATTATTTAAATTTATCTATTGCAATGCTTGATTGACGATGATCAATTAGATTATCGGTTTCAATCTTATAATTTAAATTATCCTCATAATTTTTAGAAAATACACAACCATAAATAATATCTAACAATAAATGTAGTGAGAGAGTCGAAGAAAAAGTTGCGATTTTAGAATAAATAAATTCTGATGAATTTAAATATAAGACTCTTTGGGTATATTTTACAAGACGATTTTCTCCAAATGAAGTTATTGCAATTGCAGGAATCTTACGTCGATATAAAATCTTCGCTGCTTCAATTACTTCTTCTGTTTCTCCGGAATAAGAAATTAAAATAGCCAAATGTTCTGAAGTACTTTGAGCAGCTTGAAACAACTGTTCATTGATCATTTGTGAAATCCGCACATCTTTACCTATTCTAAACATCTTATACTGAAAGTCACTTGCAATTCTAAGTGGACCTGAAACCCCATAAATATCAATGACCTTCGCTTTAGTAATCATCAAAACAACTAGCCTTAATTCTTCTAAATCTAAATTTTTCATTGTAATATCAATGCTTTCTTTTGATAGATTAGCAATATTGCTAGCCACAGTATAAACACTATCAGTTCCTTTAAAAGGGTAGTTTGCATTAATATCATCATTGCTAAGACGACTATATTGTAATTGAGCTGCTAATGCAATTTTAAAATCATTATATCCTTCATATTCAAGTTTTCGACAAAAACGAACAATACTAGCTGGAGAAGTAAATGTTGCTTTGGCTAATTCTTTAGTTGACATGTTTAATACTTTTTCACCATTTTCTAAAACGTATTTACCTAAGATCCGTTCTACTGATGAAAAGTTATTTGCCAATTCAATTTTCTTTAATAACCCCATATTACTCCTCCATCTATAAGTGGTTAAGAACTACTTTCTCTATTTAACCCCATTTTTATTTTTCTAAACTCCTTCTTTTATTTAGGAATATAACTACCATTACGGCTGCTGACATTGTAATTAACCATGTTCCAATTATCATGTTATCACCAGTTTTAGCTGCCTGTTCATCTCCTTTTGGAGTTTCCAGTTGTTCTGGTTCTACCGGTTTTACTTCACTCTTCCTTTCTAATCCTTCGTATGCTGTCTGTAGTTTTTCTGCCAGTTTTGCATATCTTACTTGGTCTACCCCTTCTAACAGCTCTTCTTTGATCTCTTTTATTACTCTTTCTAATTCCTTTACACTTGCTTCACTGTATCCGCTCAGATCCATCTCTTCAATTCGTTTTATTAATTCTTCTACACTTCCCGGCTCATGATTCAGTTTTAAGCTGCTGTATTTTTCATTAAGTCCTGCCAGTTCTTCTTGCAACTCTTCATTCGTAATATTTTCATTCTTTAATGCTTCTTTTGCTTCTGCTATCTGTTCTTTTAAGCGAGCTGCGGTCGCTTCACTGTATATGCTCAGATCTTCTTTTTCTATTTCTTCAATCCGATCTTTTAGATTGTCATAATTGATCTGTTCCACTAATCCCAATTTTGCCTCATACAGTGCTTGAACTGCATCATTTACTTCTGCTTCACTGGCATCTTCGTTTTCACTGACTGTCTCTGCTTTTTCTAATGCTTTTTCCACTCTTGCCACTGATACTTCGGTATATACTTTGGTATCAAGTTCTTCTAGTTCTTTAATCAGCGCATCAAGTGTCTTTTTATCACTTTTGATCTCTAATCCCTTAAATGCTGCTTCAAGATTTTCTCCTGCTTTTTCAACTTCACTGACTAACAGTACTTCTGCATTTAGACTTTCCTTGACTGCCTGCAATTTCTCTTTAAATGTTTTAACTGTACCTGGTTTATATACTGTCCAGTCTGTTTCTTCGATTTCTTTGATTCGTTTTTCCAACAGCTCATATTTATCTCTGCTACCTTTAACCATCACTTTGATTTCATCAGTATTTGCACTGTCTTCACTGCCGTCTTTAGATACAGTTACAACAAGTGCCACTTCTTGATCTTCAATCGGTAAGTTAACACTTCCGTCTTTGGCAATAACTTTTTCCAGATCAGAACTGAATACACTGAAGCTGTAGCCGTCAACTGTCGGGAAGTCCACACGACCATTTTCAACAGTTAATGATGTCAGCTCCTGAGCAATCTTACGGGCATTATCTTTAACAACAGTAATTTCTTTAGTTATTTTTTGACCGTTGACATTGGCACTAATTGTTGCTGTTCCTTCACCAACAGCAATCATCTGATTGTTTTTACAAACAACAACGAACTCATTGCTTGAAGTATATGAAGCATCCTGATATGTTGCATCATCAGGAGTTACAACTACATCAAGTGCTGTATTTTCACCAAGATACAGTTCTGATGACATTTCTTTAAATTCAACACTGCTTGCTAATTTTAAATCTGAATTATTATAAATTTCAAATTCATAGATTGAATAACCATACTTAGTTGCTGGTGTTAATCCCTGCATTCTTACATATCTTGCTTCAACCGGATCAAATGAAATCTCATTAGTTAATTTATTTTTATCCTCATCACGTAATTTTTCAACTATATCATATTTTGAACCATCAGTAGACACTTCAATATTAAAATCTGTTGCTCTTGCTGATTCCCAATAAAGTTTAACATTATCAACAGTTGTCACTTCACCTAAATCAATTGTAATTTGTTCTTTAGTGATTGATGTCCCATCTTTAGAAACCCAGCGTGTATCATAATCACCATCATTAACCAGTTTACCTGTTGGATTTTTATTCCATTGATTTGTTTCTGTTGAAGCACTAACATCTTTATTTAATGCCATATTTTCACCAAGAACATTAATCACACTCGTAGCATAAATTTCATCATTATATTTTGCATAGATAATTGTACTCCCTACCTTTTTAGCAGTAACGATACCGTTTTGATCTACACTTGCAATATCTTCGTCACGGCTTGACCAAGTTAATTGCTCATCTGCATATAATGGTGCTAATTTTTTAACTAAAGTTTTGCTTTGTCCTACATTAATAGATAACTCTTTTTGATCTAAAGTAACATTTGTTACTTCAACATTTTCAATTGGATTATAAATAATCTTTGTTTTTCCTAACATTGGACAATAAATTATTTCATCATTTTTCAATTCTAACTTAATATAATTTACATTATCACCTAACTCTTTAGTCGATACTTCATATAAATAATATTCAGTTGAACTAGCTGCTTTACCTGCATTTACAACATTTTTCTCTACTTTATTATAAGTTAATCCGTCACTAGAAGCATAAATATCTACTGAATCATTTACAAATGAACCATTTTTATAGATTTCAAAAGTAGCTTTTTCAATATCACTTAAAGCATAAACAATACTTTGATTACTATCTGATAATCTTTTAATCCTTGTTTTATCAGTGAAATTTGATGATTTAGGATCATCAAAAGCAAATTCACCATATTGATACATTTTACTAAAATCTTCAATTTCATCTACAAAATAACCATTAATAATATTAATATGACTATAAGCACTAACATCAGTATCTTTAGCAGTTGCTACAACGACAACTTCTCCTTTAGCCTTAGCAGTCAATATCCCATCTGGACTTATTGTTGCAAGTTCAGTTGGTTTTCCCTCAAGAGATAATACTTTCCAGCTTACTTCTTGGCTGGCAATACTTGGAAGTACTTCTGCTTTAAACTGTAATTCTTGTCCTTTAACAATAAATTCATTATGACTTTGAATATCGATTTGTGATGCTCCCTGGTAATCATAATATATTGATCCACCAGCATATTGAGGATCATATGTTTTATAACCTGACTTACTTGTGATCGTTACCCGTAAATATTGATATCCATCATCTTTTATTACCGCTTTATTTTTAATTGTATATGGATACCAGCCAGAACTTAATTTACCTCCTTGAATAAACTCACATTCAACTGGTGACCAGCTATCACCATTTTGAGAAACTTCTACTACAAAATTTCCAGATTTATCAAGATTATTATTTAATGAATATGCACTAAATTCAAAATCATAAATGTTATTTGCTTGATATGTAATAATTCCTGGTTTACCATTTGCATTACTATCACTTCTTTTAACTGTTTTATCACCATTAAAATTAGCTGAATTATCATCTTTTATAATATCTTGATAAGATAAAGCAACTCCATTTTCAAGATCATTTAACTCATCAACTAAAATACTAGAACTTGTTGCCTTAAATACTAATGTATCCTGTATTTCTGGTTTTCCTTTTAAATTACCAATCACTTTAAATTGACCAGCTTTTTTTACTGTTAAAAGTCCATTTTCATCAATTAATGCTTTATCACTAGCATTACCAAAATAATCAACAACTGACCATTCCATTTCACCTTTTGAAATAGATGGAATATAATTAGCTGCTAATTGATAAGACTTACCAACTTCTAATTGGTTAGCATTAGTAGTTTCATAAATTTCAACCTTTTCAACATCAGTTGTTTGACCAGTTGTAAAACTCATTGGATGACTTTCACCCTCATATCCTAAAGAAGTTAAGATCATACATGATTTTGCTGGTAAAGTGACATTAACACCATCCTTAAGATTAGCATTTTCAATTGTGTCATATTGTAACAATTGACCCTTTTCATTGACCGGTCTAGTTTTCCCATCAATTTCACCATCATAATAGAAATATTGATTAAGATCAACTTTACTAGCTGCATTAGGCATATTTACTTCTAATGTTTTTTGAGATGATGAATTATTAACAACTGCAATACTAATATCACCTTTATCATCTGCAACTGGAATAATTCCTGATGTAACTCTTAACTGATCAACATAACTGTCTGTAGTTTCAAGAATCTTTGTTCCAGATGGAAAATAACGGCATAACATTGACCAAGTATAATACCATGGTTTTAGATTCTCATCACTTGCTTTTACTGTATTAGCTCTTCCCGTAACATTATGCTCAGCATTTTGGGCTGCCATTTCTTCACCAAGTTCATTCCAAAATCCCCATATCTTGATATCATTATCAATTGAAGGATCTCCTGTTGGCGTATGGACAACATAATCTCTACCTTCTTCTGTTGTTGCAGCAGGTCCATATTGATCTTTGAAATTATTAACAATATCATTATGCTGAACATGCATACTATCTTCAAAGCCCCATACGCTACCAAATTTTAATCCCGCACGAATAGCTTGGACACCATAATCAAAAATATCCACTCCATAATCGTATTTTCTCGCATTCAATTGCGAATCTCCAGGACCAGTTCCTGAAATTCCCATTTCACCCAAAGCAAATCCTTCCTCAGCAACTTCAGGATCAAGACTTTCAGCCTGTTCTTTCCAAGTCTTTAATTTCTTTTCAATAAGTCCACTTTCTACCTCACTTTGTGGGGCATATCTATGCACTTCTGTTAATTCTATTTTATCTTTCATCTCATCACTTGTTGCTTGATTTATCCAAGCTTCTTGTGAATCATAAACATCCGGCCCTACAATTTTGATATTTTCAATTTTTTCTATACCAGAACTGTCCATTTCATTTCTTAAATTAGTAATTGCCTGCTTCCATTGATCATATACATATTCATTTGTGACATCACCATGATCTCGTTTATAATAATTTGGTTCATTAATCATGTTATAGTATTTAATACAAGTATAACCTTTATCAACAATCAAATGCTCTAAACAATCACCAATCATCCTTGCCCATGTAGGACTACTCCAATTTACCGTTTTTCCATGATCATCGTAAGATAAATATCCTCTTTCACTAATACTTCTCCATTCACCTAACATGATTGGAATATCATTTTGTTGAGCAAAATCTAAAATTTTATAAACACGCTTCATCATAACAGACTCCCAATCATAAATCGGAGTTCCATCGTCTTCAAAGCCAATACAATAACTGTCCCCATCATGGAGCATGACCCGCATCACATTAGGGCTTAAAAAGCTAGCTTTTTCATAAAAAGATGACCATTGTTCATCAGTGTAATCAAATAAATCACTAGGATCCCATTGTACCCCAAATCCTTCAAAATCTTTAGTTAATACATTATCACTGTTAATATAAACTTTTGAATCCAGTTTAGGGGTATTATCAACGGCTTTTACTGGTCCAATTCCAGAACTAGCAACTACCGCTAATGATAATAATGAAGTCAAAAATCGCTTAAATTTCCTATTCATAATATTCCTTTCTCCTTTATATTTTTCCCTCATAAATTAATTAAATTTTTCTCCTCCTTACTAATCTCTATTTATACTTTTAGTTTAATTGTCTAAACAATGATTGTAAACACTTACACAAATAGTTGCAATCTCCTTTCAAACTTTTATTATTTTATTGGGCAATTTATGAAACGATATTTCATAAACACGAAACAAGAAGTTTTGCAATATATAATTCTTCGCTTATCCAAAAAATTAAATATTAAAAATTGTGATTATTAAATTCAATTTTGATTAAAAAAGCATTTCATATTTATGAAAAAAAAGCAATTTTTTGATTTATCTAACTAAATAATTAAACTTAATAATAAAAAAATGGTATACTAAAATTGGTGATAAAAATGAGTCTACTAAGAAAACTAGAAATGGCCGTTGACTTCTCAACTTCCGAAAAATTAATCGCAACATATATTTTAAAAAATGGACCCGATGTTTTAAATATGTCTACTTCTCAGTTAGCTAAAGCAACGTATACTTCGCCCGCTACAATAACTAGACTATGTCAAAAATTAGAGTATAAAGGATATAATGATTTTAAAATTGCATTATCAGCTCAGTTACAATATACGTTTGATAGAAATAGTGAAACAAATCCGAATTTTCCTTTTAAAAAAAGAGATACGATCCATACAATCAAACACAGCATTGCAACACTAGCTAAAGATTCAATCAACCTTACTGTAAATAATATTGACAATGATATCTTAGCAAAAATCATTATTATGCTCGATCAAACTAAAGTTATTGATATTTATGGTGTCTCAGGTCCACTTAGAATTGCCTCTGATTTTCAATATAAGATGTTTCGAATCGGAAAAAATGTTCAGATTGCACCAATGGTCAATGAACAACTATTTCAAGCTGCCCAATCAAATAAGGATCATTGTGCCATTTTAATTTCATATTCTGGTGAAACTAACGAAGTAATCGCTGCCGCAGAACTATTGAAACGCCGTAAGGTTCCGATGATTGCAATTACTTCATTTGGAGAAAGCCGCCTTTCAAAACTATGTGACTATGTTTTATTCTTAGATTCTCGAGAACGAATTTATTCAAAAGTTTCTACTTTTGGTTCAACGATTTCCATCCATATCATGCTTGATATTATCTATAGCTGCCTATTTGCTCGACACTATGATGAAAATCTAGAATTAAAACTTGAAACCGATCATATTATCGACCATCGACATATTAAACAAATAAAATAACCCAAGCTTACTTTTTTTCAATAAGCTTGGGTTTTGTTTTATCCTCTTTTTTTCATTCCATAAACTAATGATAGTGCCAATAATCCTAACACAGCATATTCCGCATAATAAACTTCATCACCAGTTTTAACTGCTGTTTCAACCTTATTTTCTGGCTTATTTTCATCAGGTTCTTTTGTTTCTACTTTTTGTTCACCAACTATTGCAAAAGTACCTAACTGTTCAACCATAAAAGTAATTTCCTTACCATTAACAGTCATTGGAACCTCAACTACATTTCCATCCTTATCTAGCATCAGAACTTTGAATCCCTGCATCTTTGATGTAACATTCCATACAATCGTTAATTGATTATCGGTCAGTACATATTCTTTGTTATTTAACATCATTGCCAAATCATAACAGCTAATAATTATTTGGTCATCAGTTAATTTGCTATTGAGCTTATCTAAAATAACTTGTTTATCTACTTTAACAATATTTAAAAATACATCTGGGTCCAGGTCCTTCAAACTAGTAAGATCAACTTGATACTCTGGACAGCTGATTGATTTAATTCCTCTAACCTCAACATTGCGAGTATGGCTATGCGTAATATTTTTACTATCAGTTACTTCATATGTAACAAAATATTTACCATGATGGTTTAAATCAACATTATTACTTATGATCCGTACATTCTTTGTAATATCTGTATCATTTTCAAATACTTTAATATCTGCTAGTGGATCAAATTCTTGATAAACTTTTAAAACAACATCAATAATATCAAATTCAATCATAACTGTTTCATCTTTTTTAGCAACAGTTACAATAATATTTGCGGTATCAGATACTACATTCGTAGCCTTATTCTTTACTGCTAAGACCAATGCTACTTGTTCATCCTGATTACTTGGTGTTACTTTACCATCTAAATCGATGATATTAGGGATACTTGAGCTTTTAATTGTAATTTCATAACCTTCAACAACCGGTAAAACGATTTGATTATTAATAATCGTTAACTCCTTAATACTATCTGCAATTTCCTTTGAACTGTCAATCACTTCTGTAACTTCAATCGTACAGTCTTGATAAATTTCTGGATTATCCTGAGAATAAACACGAACTGTTGTTTTACCAGCTTTAAGCCCAGTTACTAAACCATCTTTATCAACAGAAACAATTTCATTATCAGCAGCATCAAAAATAACTTTAAATGGGAATACTGCTTCTGGATAAACCTTAGCCCCAATTATTTGGCTATTTCCAACTGCTAATTTCAAATCTTGATTTGCTAATTCAATTTTATTAACAACAGAATTAAACGGTTTGTCTTGAATACGTACATCGCCAACTTGAATCTTCCAATGATCTGTTAATGTTCCTTCAATAGCAATCTTTAAATAATCATAATCCTTAGTAATTGCTTCTTGAGGAATAATATTTGCATAATGCCAATATGGATTGCTTAAAGCATTTATACCGTCTACTTTGATTTCTATACTTTCCCAAGTATTTCCATCTTTGGAAGCGTAAATTTTAATTTGTTCAAACAATTTATCATTACTATCTGCCACATATCCTCTAATTGAAAAATCCTTAATACCCGCTAACTTATAAATTACATTTCCTCCATCATTAGTTCGCGAAAATGTTGTATCATTAGCATCTGCCATTAAATCATACTTCATATTATTAAGCTGATATACTAATCCATTACCATCTTCAACAGAATCATGGAAAGCATATACATTGACAATGATACTTCCAATTATTTTTCCATCTCTATAAACATTAACTAAAGCACTACCTGAATTAACTGCCTTAAATGACATATCAGTAATTTTAACAATATTTTCATCACTGCTCTTTAACGTACAATTTTCAGGTAAATTTTCAAAGCCGCTTATTGAATAAATGCTCATTATATCATTTGTAGCAAGTTGAACATCTTTCATAATTTCTTTATATTCACTACTTTGAGCATCATCAGGTATTTCTAATTTGAGCGGTTCACTGAATTCACTTTGATTCGTTAACTCTACTTTTCCAACTTGAATATCTGTACTTGATACCTCGTTTCCTAACTCAATTTTTATATATTTATATTCGATTTCTGACTCTGGAGTTAATACTGCAAATTTCCATCCCTTAGTTAGTGAATACTTCTCTATTTCATTTATTTTTATTTCTGTCCATTCATTTTTATCATTCGAACCATAAACTTTAAAATTACTTCCAACTGCTCCTTTAACATAACTATGAATTCTAAAATTTTTAATTCCTTCAGCCCTTTGATATACCAAAGAAGCTTTATCTTTGCCGGCACGATTAATCCTTGTCACATCCCCAAAAATATCCTGATTCATATTAATTCGATTTTGAGCATTATTAGGATGTTTTTCATATGAGTTAAAGCCAATATTTTGATAATCAACCGTATTTTGTAATGACTGCATTGAGTCACTAAAATATCCGCTATCCTTACTATTGAACTTATTTTCACCCTCCATAGTAGTTAAAACCAGATTACCATCAGCTGGTAAAGTTAAAACAATTCCTTCCTGCAAATCAAGATTCTTTTTAAAATCAGAACGAACAGGATATCCGTTTTCATCTTGATTTAAATCATCTTTAAAATAAGCATAAACACTTAAATCCACTTTTTTAGTCGCCTCAGGAATTTTTACCAACACTTGCTGTTCTTTACCTGAATGATTTACTACGGATATTGTTAAATCATCTCCATTGATGGCAGCCGTTGAATACACTTGCTGTTCAGTTGGACTAGTGTAAATTATTTGTGACCCTTTAGGCATAAATTTACTTGCTAATGCCCAAGGTACATACCATGGTCGTATATCCTCCGATACTCCCTGATATTCACCTAGTGAATTCCATAGTCCCCAGACTTTCATCAATGATTTTTGATCTACTGAATAATCATAAGTCATTGGACCATTAATATGCACAGAATCATCTAGTGACCAGGCTGTTAATCCAGACATTCCCGCCCTTGTTCCTTGTACAAGAATATTAGCCATCCATAATCCATATTCAAAGCTGTCTATATTTGTTACTTGATCAACATTATTCAAATAATCGCGCATTCCGACTTCACCCATATAGACCTTTTTATCAGGATTATCCTGACCAGCGGCATTATTAACTAACATCCGCATTTCATTTTCAAAAACTCCATTTTTTAAATTAACTTCATTTACATACCAATGGAATTCATACTGTTCGAAAACATCATGAAGATCAGCAATACTTTGGTTATACCATAAATCTAACCAGTAACTTAGGTCCGGTGTCAACGAAATTGTCTTTTCTAAACCTCTTTGCTTTAACTGATCATAAAGATTTAAATTTGCTTGTTTCCATTTATCATACTGATATGATCCAGGATTTATATTTACCTCATTACCTAAATCATATTGTTCAATACAAGTATAATTTTTATCCTTTACCATATGTTCAATAAAATCCGCTGCAATTTGAGCATAACGGGGATCATCTAAAGTTAAATTATATTGTTTTAAATTTTCACCTGGCACATAATACCATTCTGCTGCTTCAGGATATTGCCATTCACCTGTCATTACAGTAATATTATTCTTTTTAAAGAAATCAAACAATTGATATAAACGTTTCATCCTTTTGATATTCGGTTCAATGTTATTTCCTAATGGGTCAATTGGATAACCATCACGAGAATAATATTTTGGACTACCATCTTCGTTCAAACAATCCCAAACATAAATAGGATTATTATGATCATCAAATCCTGTACAATACCAATAAGCTGCTAACATACATCTGACAAAGCCTAACTCCATATATTGAATTCTTTGAAAATAACGTTCCCAACGAGCATCATCCATATCAAACCATTCAATCATCTCAAGTTCCATGGCTCCACCCATATAATCTTTTACAATAATATTATCAGGATCAACAGTAATAAGATTATCTGTTTCTTCACCATTTCCTTGTTTAATATAACGGCTATCACCTGTATCATCAGCTGGTTTAGTATACTTAGGTGAAATATCCAAATTTTCACCAGTTCCAATCTTTATTTCATACCTAAATACTTCAAGCTCCCCGGGTACTATCCCTTTCAAATAAGCAGTTCCATTACTAACACCAATAATCTGATTATTTTCATATTTTACGACTTTAGGATTACTACTTTCAATCTTTACATCATAAATTGTTGGATTAATTAATTTTATTGTTTTATTTTCTGATATTTTTAATGTAGAAGTCTTGCTATCATCAAATCCTTCTAACTTAATTGTTTTTAAATCAGTATTTGTATTAGTAATTAATCCAGCTTTACTATCCGTCAACTCTACTTTACCAATTTGAACAGCTTTAAGAAAATTAACTTCATCACTGCCTTTTACTGTTTTTGTTTGATCAGCATTTTCATTATTCTTTATTTCTATTTTTAAATATTTGTTCTTCCCATCTAAAATATTCTTAGGCATAAGATCAAATGTACCCCAAAAAGCTGAATCACTAGTTTTAGCGCTGGTAATAGTATAGTCTACTGCTTCCCAGCTGCTTAAGTCATTAGACTGATAAATATTTACGAGATAACGCAGATTTCTTAAATAACTATGCATTCTAACTTTAAAATCTGTTAGATTATCTAATTGATAAACCAAATATTGCGCACTATCTTCTGTCCTAATCAAGCGACTTGAATCACCAAAAAAATTATTTGGCTCATCAATGACTGTTTGCCACCCGTCACTATGATTTAAGACTTTAGAAAAATCATCTAGTTCGTCTACTTGATTTGTTTCCCGAACTGACGGTGCAGTATTGGCCCATAGGGGCATTACGTTAGACTGCAGCAATGATGCACTCAACAATAAAGCTATCGCATGTTTATGCATTCCCTTCATATTACCTTTCCTCCATATCCTTTTTATTTGCTCTCCATAATCTTATTTTTAATCAATCAATCAATAATGTAAACCCTTACATAAACAATTGGAATAGCTTTTCAAAATATAATATTTTTAATTCACTTAAAATGAAATAGCATTTCATAAAAATGAAAGCAAACCAAATTTGGTTTGCTTATCACTACTATCCTTTTTTCTTCATGCCATAGATAAATGCCGTAGCAAGTAATCCAGAAATCATAAATCCAGCAGCCTTTAAATCATCACCTGTCTTGATTGCTACCTCATTTTTGTTTTCATTATCTTGTTTAGAATCGTTTTGATCAACTAATTCCTTTTTAGCATCTTCAATATCAATAGTTGAGAGCATCACCACACCACCAGATGGTAAAGAAACTTCATATCCTTCTTCAAGATTGACATTTTCAAGTACCTTACTAGCGACTGGATAACCATTACTATCGACCTTACGATCATTATCAAAATAGTCATATTTGAATAATTTTAAGTTATTAGCATTAAGATTTTTAACATCAATGGTTACTTCTTTGGGACTGTTTGAATCGTTGACAATCATATATGTCATTTGACCATCTTTTTCCATCCCAACTGTTCGAAGACCATTTAATTCTTTATTTGCTGTTGAACCAATGATCTTGCTATTACGTGGGAATAGATTTGCCATTAATGACCAAGTATAAAAGAATGGTCGTATCTCTTCTTCTGGTTGATTAAAAACTCGTCCAGCAACAGAATTCCAAAATCCCCACTGTTTTAAAGAACGAATATCTGTAATGGGAAATCCATTTTGCTGATCATGCATAGCATCATCTAAATCCCAAATTGCTAAACCAGAAAAACCACCACGCATAACTTGACTTGCGGCATCAGCCATAATAACTCCATAACTAAATTCTTTAGTATATGGTTGTGAATCCCCAT
The DNA here is from genome assembly GCF_019125875.1 of Erysipelatoclostridium sp. MSK.23.31. Lineage (NCBI taxonomy): Bacteria > Bacillati > Bacillota > Erysipelotrichia > Erysipelotrichales > Coprobacillaceae > Thomasclavelia > Erysipelatoclostridium sp. MSK.23.31. The sequence goes on from NZ_JAHOCB010000010.1 coordinate 70,241, forward strand.
CACTTTTGCCAGTAACCATTCCGATTTCAGTCATATAAAAGTCTTTTCCCGTCACACAACTGCGTTGTTCCGCTACCATTTCTTCAATAGTACCATTTGTAATTTCATCAATTGTTGGATACATATGAGTATCATATAGCCCTATTTTAGCACCTAAATCTTGATTTGAATTAATCTCTTTTAACCAAGTATTATCACTATCCCATACAGTATCAGGTCCCGTAATTTTTATTTTTTCATTTAATCCATATTTATCTAATTCAGTATGAAGATAATTAATTCCTGTTTGCCATTTATCAAAATCACCGCAATATGACCAATCACTATTAGCTTCATTTACATAGTTAAAATATTTAATACATGTATAACCTTTTTGGTTAATTAAATAATCTAAAAATCCGCCAATAATGCTTGCCCAGCGTGGATCATCAACAGTAATTCCTTCGAATTCACCACCAAAACGACCTGGTGTCTCCCATTCACCTAAAACTACTTCAATATCTCTACTTTCTAAATAATCTAATTCTCTAATCAATGCCTGATTTGCCAAACTATCAAAATCATAAATAGGATTTCCCTCATCATCAAAACCTTCGCAATATGTATTAGCGTAGATCATGCATCTAACAAAAGCTGGATTTAAGAAATCTACCCGCTTAGTCACTGTTTGCCACTCTTCATCAGTTAAAGGGTGAACAACATAAGGATCCCATTGAACACCTAAACCTTTAAAATTATTAACTAAAACATCATTTCCATCAAAAGTCACATTAGTCGTTTGTAATTCACCAGTTCCTGCACCAGAACCAATTTTCTCTATCTTGATATTATCAAAATATAAAGTTTCTCCAGCCAAGCTGTCACAATGTTCATTGGGACCTAAATTAAACTGGATCTTAGCATTTTTTTGAGTCCCTAATAAATTATCAGCATTAATCTCAAACTCAAAATTATATGTTTGAACATCTTTTGTGAAATCAACCATTGTTTCTGGGTAATATTTTGTTGCGTAATCACCAGTATCCTCAACATCAAAGTAAATAGTCCCAGCTTTACTGCCTTTTAAATCATAAGATAAACGATAGATTCCATTATCTAAAAGAATATCTCCTTGAAACAATTGACAATCCCAATAGTTACTGCCATTTGAGTTTGGAAAAGTTACTTCTAATTGTTGATTTACTGCATTGATCTTCAAATTTGAACCATTACTGTTATACGTATTCCAGCCACTTGTTGTATTTGTCTCAAAATCACCATTTACAACATATTCATCACCTAAATCATTAACTTCCTCTATACGAACATTTCTAATATTAATAGTCTCATCCTTGAAATTACTAATTCCATCTCCTTCATTTAATAAAAATACAATTGAAACATCATCATTATCTTTTTTTATAAAATTAAAACTGTACTCTTTACTCGTAGTAGTTAAATCAAAATTCTGTTTATCTAAATATTTGACATTATAATCTGCTGATTTTTCAATATCAATACCAATTGTTCCAGCTTTTGAAGCTTTAGCATCAAAAACTATTTTATAAATCTTATTTCCACTTAATACTAAATTCTCCTTTTTTAAAGATAAAGCCCACCAATAGTTTTCTTGATTAATACTAGTAACTTTAACCTTAAGATCATTTGGCTCACCTGACAATTTACCGTTCGCTCCATCTCCTTCATTTAAATACCAATCACCTGCTTTTTGGATTTCAATATCGCCAATTTCAATAATTGTAACATTAGAAAGCTTGATTATTTGATTACTAAAATCACTGATTCCATCGCCTTTAGCAAGATGATAAACTAAAGTGACAGCATCATCGTCTTTCTTTTCAAAATCAAATGTATATGTTTTCTTTTGATTACTAATCGCTATCATTTGACGATCTAAGTATTTTTTATTATAATCGCTTGTGCTTTCAATATCCAAACTAATATCTCCACTCATTGATGCCTCTACGTCAAATGATAACTGATATTTTTTATTTGCTGATAAGGCAATATTATCCTGCTTGAGTGTTAAGGACCACCAATAGTCATCACTATTGACCTTTTCAATCTGTACCTTTAAAGAATGATTATCACTCGACATCATTGCTAACGAACCATCACTTTGATTCATACTCCAATAATTAGTTCCTTGACTAAAATCACCATTTGATACCAAATTAGTTGCTTTTGCATAAGTCCCAACGATCAAAGTACTCAACAAAACCAACATACTTAATACCACTATACTAACCTGTTTAACTCTATGTACCATTGCTCTTCCCTCCATTTATTTCTATATTCAAATTTTAACAAGAAATAAACTTAAAACAATCTTCCAAAGTCATTTAGGTACTGCGTTTCAGCATTTCATATCTATGAAACGTATTTCTTGAAATGACTTTTCAGTACAAAAAAAGGATATGTTTCCATATCCTTAAAATTATTTTACATAGTGAGTATTTTCTAACATGACACCACAACCATTTGCTACACAGTTTAAAGCGTCATCAGCTACAAATACTGGTACCCCAAGCTCATTTTCTAATAAATGATCTAATCCTGTTAATAAAGCGCCTCCACCTGTTAAGAAGATACCACGTGACATAATATCAGCAGCTAATTCTGGAGGTGTTTGTTCTAAGACATGCTTAGTTTCTCTAACGATTGTTTGGCAAGTTTCACGTAATGCTAATTCTGTTTCATCAGCTGTAAGAGTGATTGTATGAGGTAATCCTGTAACTAAGTCACGTCCTCTAACTTCAAATGTTTCTTCGCTGATTCCTTTGATTGCAATTCCAATTTCCATTTTGATTTGTTCAGCAGTGCGATCACCAATCAATAACTTATATTTATCTTTAACAAATTTAATAATATCTTCATCCATTACATCACCAGCAACTTTTAAAGAACTGCTAGTAACAATATCACCTAATGATAATACTGCGATGTCAGTAGTTCCCCCACCGATATCGATTACCATATTTCCTGTTGGTTTAGAGATTTCAAGCCCTGCTCCAACTGCAGCTACTTTTGGTTCTTCTTCAATAAAAACACGTTTAGCCCCGCATCTTTCAGCCACATCTTTGATTGCACTTTTTTCAATTGATGTAATATTTGATGGACAACAAATTAAGATCGTTGGTCTTGAAAAAATCCCTTTCAAGTTTAATTTATTAATAAAATGAGTAATTAAGATTTCAGTAATTCTAAAATCAGCAATAACTCCATCTTTTAATGGACGGATTGCTTTTACTCTTCCTGGTGTTTTTCCTAACATATCTTTAGCTTCTTGACCCACAGCTAAAGGTTTTTTTGTTTCATCATCTATCGCTACTACAGAAGGTTCATTTACAACAATACCTTCACCTTTGACATAAATTAAAATATTTGCAGTACCTAAATCGATACCAATTTCTTTTGATAATGCCATCATTCGTCCTCCTTATTTTTTCTTAACTATTGTACCATGAATTTAGATATTTACAAGGCAAAAAACCAAATAGCGATAATTTTTTTAATTATCACTATTTGGTTGATTATACCGCTATTTTTGAGACCTCTTGATTAAAATATTTTTCGGGGTTTAATGCTTGATTGTCCTTCTCTAAAATAAAGTGTAAGTGGTTCTTTAATTCAGATTCATAGACGTTTTCACCACTAGTTCCAATCTTATCACCCTGTTTAATCACCGCATCTTTTTCAACATTTACTTCACTTAAAGATTGGTAAGTTGCAGAGACACCAGTTTCGTTAGTTACCGTTACAATCCAACCTAACAGTGCATCATTATCTTTCTTAGTTACTGTTCCCGAAAAGGCCGCAGTTACTTCAAAAGCTTTATTGTCTTTTGAAAAATCAATACCTAGATTAGGGCGATAAACACCTTCAAAATAAACTAATGCTTTTTCTAATTCTTCATCACTTAAACTTGAATCATAAAATTTTTTTACGATTTTAATGTCATCACCAACCGGCTTTACCATTTTTTCTGCTGGTGCTTGGGGATCCTCTTTGTCAGTATCTTTATCTTTATTATCTTCCACTTTTACAACCGCAGTGTCTTTAAGCGGACGATATTGATTTACGACTAACTGAATTACCCCTACTCCGACTAAAAATAACATCACTACCGTTGTAAAGACTAAAACCCGTCGATTTCTTTTCATAAATAGTTTCATTGTTTCACCTCATTTGTAGTGTTTCCACTAAAATCAGGTTTATACTAATTATTTACAATTTCAACATTTGTATAAAAATGATTTAAAATTTCTTTATAACTAGCTCCCTCGAGAGCCATTCCCTGAGCACCGTATTGACTCATCCCAACTCCATGACCGCTACCGAGTGTATTAAATGTATATTTACCATTTTCATATTTAATCGTAAAACAACTTGAAGCTAATCCAAGAATCTCGCGAACTTTGCGTCCGCTATAATTTTTCCCACCAACACTAAGGGTTCCAACACGTCCACTTTTTTTATACGCAATAATATTAAAGTCTAAGCTATCACAATTAAATTTTTCTTTTAGTTCTTGTTTAGTAAAAGTTTTTGACCGACTATTAGTTGGATCAATCGATAAATCCCAATGACAGTCAACACTTCGCAAATAAGGCAAAGCACTCGAATCAAAATAATCTTCTACATTTTCAGTATAGCCATTACTTGAAGAAAAAAACATTGCCGTAATATATTTTCCCTCATATTTCATTACTTCATCGTTAGTATCATTGATAGCCGCAACAATTTTTTGATGATACTCATCATACTTATCACCCCAGTTTTCCCGCATTTTATCCTCAGTCAAATAAACTTGACTATTAGTAGTATTATCAACGCTTAAATTGCGATTGTAAACAAAAGTCCGACTCGCGACAACTTGCGCTTTTAATGCTTCTGTTTCAAATTTTGCCGGCATTTCTCCTGCAACGACTCCTAAAAGATAATCATCTAAATCGATATAATTAACGTTATTATCAATTGTTACTGCTACTTGAACTGCTTTTTCCTCTTTTTCTTCTTTTTTTTCTTTAGTCTCTGTACCTTTGATTGTTTCATCTTTTTTTACCCCAACATTAATTGATAAAAAGATTACTGCAATTAAAAAAACGACTCCCAATTTAACACTTATCTCTTTCATATAATTACCTCACATAATTATATGGAAGAGATTTAAAAATATGTTAAAAATGAATCGTTGTAAATTCTAAAATAAAAGAACCTAATAAATATCCTAAACATAATGAAGCAATTAAAAAGAATAAATAAAATTCTCTTACCTTTGCTTTACGAATTACATTATCAAAATTAAAACAACTTAAAGACCACATTGACAGCATCACCGAAACTACATAAACAATCATTTTAATAACTTGATATGACATTATCCTTCACCTCGATCATGATTACCATTATTACAAACTCTGACATTTACACCGTGTTTAACTGGTGAAAAGATAAATCCTATAATTACACCACTTAAAAAGCCACAAAAAATCTTTAATTTTACATTCATATTATCACCTAACCTTGGATATAGTATACCATGATTTTTACAATCATGATATAATCAAATGTATCTATATAAGGAGGAAATAAAATGGAATATTATAGTTTACCACAAACCAATTTAAAGGTTTCAAAAGTAGCGCTTGGTTGTATGCGCATCGCATCAAAAACTCCCGAAGAAGTTGAAAACCTGGTATTAGAATCATTAAAAGCTGGTATTAACTTCTTTGATCATGCTGATATTTATGGTGGTGGAAAATCAGAAGAATTATTCGGTAAAGTATTACAAAAACATCCTGAATTAAGAAAAGAAATGATTATTCAATCAAAATGCGGGATTCGCCCTGGAATTTGTTTTGATTTTTCTAAAGAGTATATTTTAGCAAGTGTCGATAATATCTTATCAAGATTGCAGACAGATTACTTAGATATTTTATTACTACATCGTCCAGATGCCCTAATGGACCCTCAAGAAGTTAGTGAAGCTTTCGATGAATTATATCAAGCAGGAAAAGTAAGATATTTTGGTGTTTCAAACCAAAATCCCGGTCAGATCGAGTTACTAAAAAAATATTGTAAACAGCCAATCATTATTAATCAATTACAATTTGGTCCGGCACACGCTCAAATGATCGATAGCGGTATCTATGCCAATATGGATGAAGGAATTGACCATGATGGCGATATTTTAAACTACTGCCGATTAAATGACATTACGATTCAGCCATGGTCAACGATACGATCTTCATTAAGCGAAGATACTTTTATTGATAACCCTAAATATCCTAAACTAAACGAACAGCTAGATAAACTTGCTGATAAGTATAACGTTTCAAAGGTAGCAATTGTAACAGCCTGGATCTTGCGTCACCCGGCACAGATGCAGCCAATTGCCGGAACAACTAGTATAAAAAATATGCTTGATACTATTAAAGGAGTTGAGGTTAAATTAACTCGTGAAGAATGGTATGCTATTTATACTGCAGAGGATAAACCTTTACCATAATGGATTTACGATTAAGACCTTACCAGCTAAGTGATCAATCTGCCTTAGCCGCTTTGGCAAACAACCCTCAAGTTTCTGCAAACTTAAAAGATATTTTTCCTTATCCTTATACACCACAAGACGCTCAAAATTATTTAAACTTTATTACTCAAAACAGTAATAATAACCTAATCGAATATGCTATTATTGTCGACGGATTATTCGCAGGAGCAATTTCTATTACTTTTGGTGAAGACATTTATAGCCACCTAGCTGAAATTGGTTATTGGCTTGGAGAGCCTTATTGGCATCAAGGTATAATGAAAAAAGCAGTAAAAATGATTATTAAATATATATTTGATAATTACGATACTAAGATTATTAAAGCAGAGATTTTCAGTCGTAATATCGGCAGTAGAAAAGTTCTGCTTGCAAATAATTTCGAATACCTCGTAACATTAAAAAAACACGCTTACAAACGTGGTGAATTTTTAGACCTCGAGCTTTTTGAATTAACACGTGATAAATATCAAGATAATCAATTGTAACAGATTGGTTATCTTTTTTATTTTTGTGCATATATTAAAGCAGGTGATAAAATGGATAATACCGTAATTAAAAATTTAATTTATAATCAGCTTTTTGCTGCAGCAAATTATGATCTGATTGCAACAATCGCTCCCGATGATCCAACTAAAACACGTATTTTGAATTTTTCCGCCGATTGTAAAAATAATGCCAATATGCTCGATCGTATTTATCAAGAAGAAAATACTTCCAGCTATCATCCAATTGTTCAAAAACCACAATTTCATGGCAGTTTTATTGAATCTATTCATTGGATGTTAAATTATGAAGGAGACTCATTTAGATTATTCCATATTAATTCATTCTATGATGTCTACACAACAGCCCAACGGCAACTATTGACATATATTGCAGGAATTTTAAATGATCACGCTATCGGCTTGACTCACATATCACTAACAAAATAATGTTAGTGATATTTTTAATTTAAACTGTATTATCTATTGTAATACAGTTATCTCTGTGCTATTATCTAACTGTACTATAAACAATGATACAGTTAGGAGAAATATATGAATATATTAAGTGTAAAAAATTTGTCTAAAATATATGGAGATGAAAATAACCATGTCATTGCCCTTGATAATGTCTCTTTTGATGTTGAAATAGGTGAATTCATCGCTATTATTGGTGCTAGTGGCAGTGGAAAAAGTACCCTATTGCATCAAATCGGTGGTGTTGATCATCCAAGCAGCGGTAAAGTAATTATTAATAATACTGATATTTATACACTCAACGAAAATGATTTAGCTATTTTTAGGCGTAATGAGATTGGCTTAATTTATCAGTTTTATAATTTGATTCCCGTTTTAAATGTTAAAGAAAACATAACCCTTCCCTTACAGTTAGCACACCAAAAAGTTGATCAGAAACGATTTAATACCCTTATCGAACAACTTGGCTTAAGCAATCGTCTCAAACATTTGCCCAATCAACTATCCGGCGGTCAACAACAAAGAGTTTCAATCGCTCGGGCTTTAATTAATCAACCTTCATTAGTTCTTGCTGACGAGCCAACCGGCAATCTAGATAGTAAAAACAGTGATGAAATCATACGTCTTTTAAAAGAAGCAAATGAAAAATATCATCAAACAATCATTATTATTACACATGATAATAATATCGCTAAACTTGCCAACCGAGTAATCACTATCAAAGATGGCAAAATAATCAGTGATTTAAAGCGAGGTGGCTAAGATGCATATTATTAATAAACTTACTCTAAAACAATTATTAGCCAACAAAAAAAGAACCGTTGTAACCATTGTCGGAATCATCATATCAGTCGCAATGTTTACCGCAGTAACTACATTCGTAACCTCATTTATGGAAATGATGCGCCTTGAGGTATCTAGTTATGATGGAAGCTGGCATGTTGCTTATGATAACCTCACCTCACAACAGATCGACAGCTTAAAAAATGATGATGCATATCAAAATAGTGTCTTGTTCCAAAAAATTGATACTTTATTAATTGATGAAAACAATCCTATTTTCATTGAACTAAATCAATTAGACAATTACTCCAAAGAAATAAAACTACTGAAAGGAAACTATCCAGCAAATAGTAATGAAATCATTATTTCAAAGTATTATCAAACTCAAAATGGTGTAAAGGTCGGTGACGAAATTACTGTTAAAACTGGAGCAACACAAATTTCTGATAAATTTATTGAAACCGAACAACTAGAATCTACTGCTGCCCTACCAGTCAAAACATTTAAAGTTGTCGGTATTTATCAATCTACTTACCTCGATCAAGCATCGTATTATAATTCCTTTTATACCGCTAACAGCAGTAGCATTATAAGCAGCAAAATGTATTTAACCCTTAATCATGTCGACAATGATATTTTTGATAACGGCTCAAATACCGCACAATCATTAGGAATAGACAGTGGAGATATTAGTTATCATCAAAATCTTCTTTATTATTACGGAATCAGTAATAATGATGGTTTTAACCAAGCAATGATGACAGCCGTTGGCATTGTTGTTGTCATTATCATGATTGGTTCTATTGGTTTGATTTATAATGCTTTTGCAATTTCCTTAAATGAACGCAGTCGTTATCTTGGAACTTTATCAAGTATCGGAGCAACAAAACGACAAAAAAAACAATCTGTTTATTTTGAAGGCTTAGTAGTTGGCATTATTGCTATTATATTAGGTGTGATAGCAGGAGTTGGAGGAATGGCTGTTACCTTTAAAGTCATCAATCCAATCTTAGCTAATCTTGGACAAGAAATCGGATTTCCTTTAGCAATTTCATTTAAAGGTATCTTGATAGCTGTTATTTGCGCAATTATCACAATTTTTATCTCCAGTATTATCCCAGCTTATCACGCTAGTAAGATTTCGCCGATTGCAGCAATCACTAATCAACAAGATACTAAAATCAAGGTGCGAAATATTAAAACAAGTTTCCTTACTCGCCGAATATTTGGCTTTGAAGGTGATTTAGCGATGAAAAATATTAAGCGTAATAAAAACCGTTATCGAATCACCCTATTTTCATTAATCATTAGTTCTATCCTCTTTTTAACCGCTTCTGGATTTACTTATTATCTTAAAGAATCATATGATATGACTTCAATCAATATCAACTATGATGGCTATATTAATATCAATTCACAAAATCAAGAACTGATTAACGAATTAGCCCATCTAAAAAATACGACTCAAATTGCTGTTGCTAAAGAAACATCATTAAATTTAGAAACTAGTTTAGATAATATTAATCCTGAATTATTATCATTTCTAACAGAAAATGAACAAAACTATGGAAATACTTATTTCCTTGATCTTAATTTAGTTACTTATAATCAAGAATATTTAGATAGTATCCCTAATTTAAATAAAGAACTTCAAAATCAAATTCTAATCAACAAAGAAAATAATATTAAATTAAATCGGAAGTATAAGCAAACTGATATCTTAAAAGAAAATCTTGATCACTTAATCGGAACTACATTTAATAACAATGGTGATGAAATTGAAATTACTTTAAATAAAATTAAATATACTAATCAGTATTTACTTGGGCAAACTCCTCACGAAACTCACTACTCACTAAATCTTTTAGTCAGCAATGATACTTTTAACCAATTAATTAATCAGTATCAATTAAACTCAAATAATACTAATATTTATTATACGAGTAATAATAATGAAGCAGTTTTAAAAGAAATCAAAGAAATTACCGATAATTATCCTGAAGAATCACTATACAGCTTTAACCTAAGTGAAGATATCAAGCAGGCAAACCAGCTTATTTTAATCATTAACATCTTCACATATGGCTTTATCATTTTAATCGGTTTAATCAGTATCGCAAACATCATCAATACGATTTCTACTAGTATGGCATTAAGAACAAAAGAATTTTCAATGTTAAAATCTATCGGAATGACACCAAGAGCATTTAATAAGATGATTTATTTTGAAAGTCTATTCTATGGCATTAAAACTCTAATTTACAGTTTGCCTCTAGGCTTTATCATCATGTACTTTTTATATGAAAATCTAGCTGCAATATTTGAGCGGTCATTCAGTGTTCCAATCAATAGTTTTATCATTATAACTATTGCAATTTTTGTAATTGTTTTTACCACCCTTGCTTTCAGCAGTCAAAAAATTAAGAAATTAAATATCATTGACGGTTTAAAAAATGATAATAACTAATTAATTGTTAAAAGAACCTAGTTCAATTTTATGTTAGGTTCTTTTTCTTTTATCAGTTATTTTTTAAACAAAATAAAAATCCAAGATAAATATCCTGGACTAACTTACAAATGGTGACCTGTACGGGATTCGAACCCGTGAATGCATGCGTGAAAGGCATGTGAGTTAACCGTTTCTCCAACAGGCCATGGCGCTTGAAGTAGGACTCGAACCTACGACCGATCGGTTAACAGCCGATTGCTCTACCAACTGAGCTATTCAAGCAATGGAGCGGGTGATGGGAATCGAACCCACGTAGTCAGCTTGGAAGGCTGAAGTTCTACCATTGAACTACACCCGCATTGTCTTCTTAGCAGAGGTCCTAACGACTACTGCTTGTCTATAATAACATTAATAAAATATGATTGCAAGTAATTTTTAAAAAAATTCGCAATTTTTTTGTTTCTTTTCTTGTTTGCCTTTGTTAAGAAAAAAACCACCGATATGCTCACAGTTCATTGCATTTCGGTAGTTTCATTATTCGTATCATTCGTTCCTTCTTGATCAGAAGTATTTCCATTCGAAGTATTATCTTCAACTGGAGGTTCATCAGTACCAGCATCATCGCTTTGTTGATTATCCTTTTTTTTAGTATCATTCTTATTTTCTTTTTGCTTAGTAGAATTATTTTCTTTCTTGGAATCATCTAACTGCTCTTGCAAATTATCAATCTGCTTTTGTTGATCTATGTAATATTCATAAGCAAAATAACCGCCAACACATGCTCCGGTAATAATAAGCAAGATCAATAATGATAAAATAAAAGTTGAAAACTTAGAACGTCCTTGTTTTTCCTTTTTCACTTTAGTTTTAGTCTTTGTTTTTCGCTTTGTTTTTGTTACTTTCTTTTTCTTAGTTTTTGGACGACGTTGCTTTTTATTTCCCGTCTCCTCCACCGCTTCATCTTGTTCTGGCTCATCTATATCTAACTCCTCTAAATCATCATCAAACTCAAATCTTTTTGTCACTTATATCACCTCACGTATAAATATTATACACTGATGTGAATTCAATATAAACTTTTATCATTTTCCTTTATTTTACATATTCTTCTAAACACACACCCAGCTCATTTATTTTTTTAGCGTGTTCTTTCCCAACATAACGATAATGCCATGGTTCATACCCTACCCCTGTAATACTATTTTTATTAGTCGGATAGCGCAAAACAAACCCATACTTCCAACTATTTTGGATTAGCCATTGTTGTTCAACTGTGTTTTCCTGGCTACGATCAAGGCGCTGATTTTTTGTTGAAACAATATCTACTGCTAAACCTAACTGATGTTCACTAGTTCCCGGTCTTGCCACCCAAAAAGCTGCTTTATCGCTAGCTTCCACCTTTGAATATCCCTGACTTAAATATTCACTTACTTTATTTTGATAAAGTTGTTCTTGCTTCTCATTTGTCCGATAGGAAGAACAAATCAATGGATTTAATCCCTCACTTTTAGCCGCTTGTAACATTGCTATTAAATCATCGTAAATTCGCCGATCGACTGATTGCCCATTATTCAATTGCACTAAATCAACTTTCCAATCTTTAGGTATCGTATTTTCAAAATTAACCAATGTTAATAATTCATCTTTAACCACACTATTAGCCGATTTATTTTGGTTAGTTTTAACCTTATTAGCAGCTATCAGCTGATTATTACTTTGATTAACTTGATCGTTAACTAAAATAAATAAACTCATAACCAACCCAATCATCAACAAAGTAACTACTAACACTTTCATTTTATTAATCTGTTTCACTTCACCTTACCCCTTTCAATAAAAAAACATCTCTTTTACACTTTCAAGTGTATAAAAGAGATGCATAGAAACATCACCAAAGAAGCATCAAAGTTGTATCAATAAATATCATTATAACTAGAAACACTTACTGAATCGGTGCGATTATCAATTATTCCGAATAAATACTTATAAGTTTCTTGTTCAGTCAAACCAAGATATGCTGTTCCAAAAGTATAAATCACTTCATAATTTCTTGCTATATATTTTTTATTATAATAATTATATTGATATATTAAGTGCGTATCAACATCTATAGTGGCATTAAAGATTCCTTCTTCATTCGTAAAATTCACCTGATAAACACTGACACTTTTACTAGAATCAATCACATTACTATAGCGTCTTAATGTATAATTATAACACACATAATTTCCGTCAAAATTAAAATCAGTTAAAATACCAAGATTCTTCAATATAACTAATTGCTCATTAATGATCGTTCGGATTCTCGTAATATTTTCATCACTCATATCTTGAACTTGTGTCGTAGTAATAATATTTTTTTCCTTATTTTCATAGTCACCAATCAACTCTAATTTTTCAGCGATCGTCAACTTACTTGTTTGAATTTCATTATTATCACTTTTTATTTTTTCGACCTGAAGATGCTCAATTAATTTATCATCTTGTATTTTAGAAACTGTTAACGGAACTAACGGAATGATGATCAACAGAATTATTGCAGCTGCAAATTTAATAATATTTTTACTATACCTCATCAACTTTCACTCCTTCTAAAACAACGGTTACAGTAGTTCCCTGTCCCAAAACACTTTCAAAATTAATTGATGCATGATGCAGTTCAATAATCTGTTCACATATCGCTAAACCTAACCCAGCCCCGCCAGCACTTCGTGAACGTGATTTATCAACCATGTAAAATGCTTCTTTAATTTTACTCAATTCCGTTGCTGCAATACCACAACCATTATCTTTGACAACAAACTGATACCCTGTTGCCAATCCCTTTCCTCTTAAATATACTTTACCGTTTTGTCCAACTGCTTTACGGGCATTATCAAGTAAATTTAAACACACTGTCTTCATTAAATCTGGTTCAATATACAATTTTCCAGGCTCAATTTCAATAATAAACTCAATTTGCTGCTCTTTCATCAATAAATCTACAGTATCTACAATTCCTTGAAAAAATGTCTCAGCTGTAACCCAATACATTTTAAAATCCTGTTTTTTCAAAACAATCAATTCAAGCAGTTTCATTGACATTGCCTCAAGACGTCTTCCTTCTTCAACAATCAAATTAGAATAGCCAATAACTTCTTCTTCATTCAAACGTTTCGAACGTAACATATCACCATAACCAATGATCGACGTCAGAGGTGTTTTTAATTCATGGGCAAAATTTCCGACAAATACTTCTTGACGTTCAACCGCTTCATGCAGTTCTTTCATCGTTGTACTCAAACGCTCAGTCATAGTATTAAAATCTTTTGTTAACTGACCGATCTCATCCTCACTGCTAACTACTACAGGAACAATCAAATGTCCATCAGCCACCCCTTTAGTAGCTTTAGACAGCTTTTTGATTGGGCTAACCAACCATCTAGTTACAGCAAAAATAACTGCTCCACTAGCTAATAATAATATAATCGTATAATAAAACAGTGTTCCAAATTGATTTTCACGATTTAAAAAAAGTTCAGAAATATCTCGCGCATTTTCAAAATACAACTTAGTCCCATTCAAAGAAAAGATTCGAAGAGATTGTAACTTATAATGCTCCTTATCTTTTTGAACAATATACCCCCGCTCATTTTGAGATATTTTATCAAACAATTTATGGTCATCATTAAAAGTATCATTTTGATATACTACATCTCCATTTTCCGCTCGAATACAAAACGAAACATTACCATTAAATGTCTCAACTGTCATATTAGAAACTAAGTTTTTAAGCAAATCAAGCCGTTCTTGAAAAGTTCCGCCTTTTATCGTAAGTTCCTCTAGATGCGGGAGCAATTCTAAAGTTAACGAATTAACTAAAATATCATTTTCTTGATAAACACCCTCCACTTCGCGTTCGAAGGAATTATCGAAGCTCGTTTGAATCAGCATATAGCCTCCCACACTAAAACAGGTGAGCGTTATTGCCATGATACTAAAATACAGCTTCCAAAAAAAATTCATCAATCTCCCTCCAAACGATAACCAACTTTGTAAACTGGTACGATTTTATCTTCCAATCCAAGCTTTTTTCGCATTCGCTGTACATGAAGATCAACAGTTCGGCTATCTCCCATATAATAATCACCCCATACCGCTTCATAAATTCGATCACGGAAAAGAGCAATATTTTTATTTTGAATAAACAACAGTAGCAAATCATATTCTTTTACTGTTAGGTTGATTACTTGATCATTTTTCTTCACTACTCGTGAAAGTGTATCTACACTAATATCATAAACACTTAAAACTGTTGATGTTTTATGATAACGGCGCAGTACCGTTTCTACCCGAGCAACTAATTCAATAATCTCAAAAGGCTTAACAATATAATCCTCAGCTCCCAGTTTCAATCCCTTAACCCGATCTTTTACATCACCTTTAGCCGTTAAAAAAATCACTGGAATTTCTAAAGGACGAATATATTCCATTAATTCATAGCCATTAATTTCTGGTAACATAATATCTAGTAAAATTAAATCAAATTGATTATACTCAATTAATTCAATTGCTCCTTTCCCATCATAAGCACATTTGCAGCTATATCCAGCATCTGATAAGTTAATCTTAATCAGTCTACAAATTGCCTGTTCGTCTTCAACGATCAAAATTTTATTCATAGTATCACCTCTATTACTTTCATCGTACATCAAAATTGCATCTTATTAGCATCATTTCACAAAAAAACACACTTACTAAGTAAGTGTGTTAACTCCATTATGGAGCGGGTGATGGGAATCGAACCCACGTAGTCAGCTTGGAAGGCTGAAGTTCTACCATTGAACTACACCCGCATTTCATTTTCGTTACTTATATATATTAACATTATCTCTATATGATCTGCAACACTTTTTTATAAAAAATATCATTTTTTTATTCGCAACCAGCTTTGCAACCAATAGTTCCTTAAAAGCAAAGTAGAGTTTGTAGTCTCTACAAACTAAATTAGCTATATTGTAGATAGGAGGAAATAATATGAAAAAAATCTTAGAAGTTAAAAATATTAATAAAAGCTACCAGCATAACAAGGCTATCAATAACTTATCTTTCAACGTCTATGATGGTGAGATTCTTGGCTTATTAGGGCCTAATGGTGCTGGTAAAAGTACCACAATCAATATTCTATCAACACTTTTAACCAGTGATACTGGCACCATTAACATATTTAACTTGCCCTTAACATCTCACTCTAATAAAATAAAAGCTCAACTCGGTATTGTCCCTCAAGAAATTGCATTATACGAAGATATTTCAGCCTATCATAATGTAGCCTTTTTCGCTTCATTATACGGTGTTAAAAAGAAAGATTTACCAAAACAAGTAATGAATGCCTTAACTTTTGTCGGCTTATCCGATAAAAAAAATGATGATCCTAGAACCTTTAGCGGTGGAATGAAACGACGTTTAAATATAGCCTGTGCAATTGCCCATAATCCTAAATTATTAATTCTAGATGAACCAACCGTAGGAATTGATCCACAATCACGAAATTATATTTTATCCTCATTAAAGGAGTTAAAAGAAAAAGGTACAACTATTATTTATACGACCCATTATATGGAAGAAGTTGAAGAAATCGCTGATCGAATCGTTATTATGGATAGAGGCACTAAGATCGCCGAAGGAACATTAAAAGAACTTTTAGCCAAATATAAAGACACTCTTATCTACACCATCTATGCTGATAATTTTCCAGCCGATCTAGCAATATCACTAAGTACTATCAATGGTGTTGAAGAGATCAAAACTAATGCAGATAATTTTAAAATCACAGTTTCTAAAAATTACGACGCATTAGATAAGATCATTATGCTTTTTGTTCACAAAAAATGTCATATTAATAAAATGGAAACAGAAGAAGGAAATTTAGAGATGGTATTTTTAGGTCTAACTGGGAAGAAGCTAAGGGATTGATCATGATAAAATTTTGGACTTTATTTAAACACGATCTATATAATCTTATTTCCAGCCCAGGTACCTTATCTGTTTTTCTTATTTTTCCTACAATCTTAATTTTATTAATGGGGTTTTTATTTGATAATTTATATCATACAACTATAATCAGTTCCTATGATTTTTACGGTGTAACAATGATATTTTTTATTGCGATGATGGGCGCTACTGTCCCTGCTAATGCTTTTCTAGAAAAGCATATCAAAAACGGAAATACCCGAATCTTTTACAGCCCTGTATCTCGCGTGTCGATCTACAGCTCAAAGATTCTCACATGTTTTTTATTCATGGCACTTGCCTTAACAATCAATATCATTATTTTTGATACGATATCATTGGTAAACTTCGGTAGTGATAAAATCGGATATGTAATTCTCTTAATAATAAACTTTGTTCTATTCCTTACAATATTAAGCAGTGCTATTTGTGTTACTCTTCATAGTGAAGAACTCACAAATATTATTTTATCAAACTCAATGTCTGTATTAGGCTTTCTATCTGGAATCTTTTTCCCAATCGCGAGTTTAGGTGCTATTTTTGAAAAGATTGCAAGTTTTTCACCAATCAAATGGACTGTCGATTGTATTTTTCAATTAATTTACGATGGACAAAGTACTAATTACTGGTGGATCATGTTTGCTCTTTTGACACTATCTTCACTTTTACTACTTGTTGTCCACAAAAACTATCGTCCAGAAGACTATATTTAGGAGGAAAAAGAATGTACAAACTCATAAAACTAATATTATATCGAATCAAGCACAACAAAGCATTTCTAATTACTTATCTTGTTTTGATTCCTATTATCATTGCACTTGCAATATACTTTACCAACTGCATTTCTCATACAATACAAATAGGAATCGTGGGAGATATAGACACATCTCAAAATTCTCAGATCAAATATACTTATCTAGATACTCTTCCTAGTACCTCCGAACTTGTCTTAAATCAATATGATGCCGTAATGGTCCAAGATGATAAAAATATTGATGTCTTATCCACTAAAGGTGAAACGTATAACCAAACTATCACCCTCTTAGTAAATGGTCAAATAAACAGCTTACCCGTTAATGATAATCAGCGTGGCAGTGCTTCAAATATATTAGGCTTCTTAATGATGGTGATACTTCTTCTTGGCGGACAAATTTATAAATATTACTTTGATGAACGAACTGGCATCAACAAACGCATCTTGAGTACTTCAGTAAGTTGTTATCAGTATTTATTGAGTCATTTTATTGTTGTTTATATTTTTCTTTTTATTCCTGCCACGATAATCATTTGCAGTGCTCTTTTTGTTTTTAAGATCACTTTATCGATTGCACTCTGGAAATTCATTTTAATCTTAGCACTTTTATGTTTCTTTGCAACTTCATTCGGTCTTTGGAGTAATGTCTTATCAAAATCTTTGGAAGAAAGTATGATGTTTGGAAATATGTTTGCAATTATTGGAACTATTGTCTCTGGCGGGATCACTCAAGTAACAAATAATGAAATTTTTAATTATGTTGTTCAATTTTTCCCTCAAAAACAAGTTATGACTACGCTTTCAGCTCTAGAAAACAAAAACGTTTTACCGACTTCAGGAATAATTTATTCCCTTTTACTTTCACTTGTTTTAATTATATCAGCAATTGTTATTGAAAAAAGAAAGCTGTCAGTTAGGTAATAATACAAAAAAACACACTTACTTAGTAAGTGTGTTAACTCCATTATGGAGCGGGTGATGGGAATCGAACCCACGTAGTCAGCTTGGAAGGCTGAAGTTCTACCATTGAACTACACCCGCAAAAATGGTGCCCAGGGCCGGAATCGAACCGGCACGGATTTTAAGGTCCGCAGGATTTTAAGTCCTGTGCGTCTACCAGTTTCGCCACCTGGGCGTGGCTATAAAAATTTAAATGGTGACCCGCAGGCGATTCGAACGCCTGACCCTCTGATTAAAAGTCAG
>NZ_JAHOCB010000106.1:0-1161 GCF_019125875.1 Erysipelatoclostridium sp. MSK.23.31
GTACTGTTATTGTAAGTTTATAACACTGTCTTATCGCCGAGCATATCATATTTTATGTGGGGTAAAGGGAAGCTATAATTGGCATAATCAATCATATGTTCGGCTTTAATAAAGCAAAAAAATAGGGTTAAGACATTAATTTGTCCTAACCCCTTTATGTATATAACTTTTTATATGCTTGCTTTATATTTTCAGTCTCTATATCAATCAAGCCATTTTTTAATTCATATTTATCAATAATATCATGATAATCTTGAATAGTATCGAATATATGACTAAATGCATCTTTCGATGGTTTACTATCATTTTGTACACGATCAGCAAAATCCAACACTTGAAACCTCAAGTTTTTCATTTCTTTCTTTTCTGAATCAGTTATATGTTTGTTTAAATTTTCATTAACATTATCTAGTTCCTTTTTTATGTCAGCATTCATTCTGTTTCCAACCCAACGAAGTGGATAAATTTTAATCGGAGAAACTTCTACCACAACACCAAATAAAGCCAACCATGTAGTAATTTCTTTCCAGTTTGATTTAATAAAATCTAATAACATTTATTATTTCCTCTCTATGTTGCAAAGCACAAAAGGGGAGAGACTGTTATTCTCTAAAATTAACTTTTGTTATTTTGCTTTGTTTGATAAGGAACTCATTTTTAAATTGGTGGTTGCAGTGACCGTCATTAATTGTGCTATAATCTCTACCTTCAACAATCAATTCAGAATCCTTATCATAGTCTTCCATTTTTTCTAGAGCATCGTGTTGAATATCTTTTGCTCCTAATACCCGAACTTCTGATACTTTTCCAACTTCAGCTTCAGCCGTGATTTTGGGGATAAAATCGCCATTATTTAGCTTATTGGTAACTGTAGTTGTTAATGAATTCAGATTGTTAAGTGCTACATTAGTATCACTCTGTCTTTTAGTGTTAAAGCAGATGAAGACGGAGTGCGGATTGCCTGTTTAGATGAAATGAGATATCGGAAATACTTATGGCATCATCAGCCGATTACAGATTTCTGGAGAGTTGGTAAAGGATATGCAAAAAAGCTTAATGAAGCAGGGTTGTATACTATGGGTAGTTCTGTAGGCAGTGAAGACAAATATTACAATGAAGATCTTCTTTATGATATGTTCGGAGTCAATGCTGAACTGCTGA
>NZ_JAHOCB010000107.1:0-1130 GCF_019125875.1 Erysipelatoclostridium sp. MSK.23.31
AAAATTAACAGCATTAGAAGAAAAACTGAAACTTTTAGAAATATCTGACATACCAAATAAAGATGAAATGATCATTAATTGCAAGCATGATATTGAAAAACAAAAAAGAATTATAAGCCATACCACAAGTTATCTAGAATAAATATGTAAGTTACTAATAGCTACAATGCTTAAAGGAGCGCTCTAATCGAACACTCCTTTATCACTATAACTCTCTATTTTTTTGATTAATCTTCCACTTCGATTGCTTCTACAGGGCAAGATTCAGCAGCTTCTTTAGCTGAATCAACATCATCACCAATAACAGATGATAACCCCTCATCATTCATTTCAAAAACATCTGGTGCAACACCTACACAAGTTCCACACCCAATACAAGATTCATTTACTGTAATTTTAGCCATTGTAAATCCTCCTTTATGTGTTTACTATATAATAAATAACTATATTTTACAATATGTTTTTCCATACTAAAAAGTATTACTTATTCAATCAAATATTGAGTATTAAGTATATGAGTTGATAAAAAATGACAAATAACTATAATTGATATTGTACAATTATTGATCCCCACTATAATTCCAATAGTTGTATAATAGGGTATGGTCCTCCTTTCCCCTTAGCCATACCCAACCAAGAGCACAAAAAAGATATCTCCTCGGTAGAGCCTTGTGCTCTTTTATTTAAAAGTTTAATACATTTGCATATTTTGTATAATGTAGTAGAATAGATTGCGTACAAATATTATTTTTGTACAATAGAATATTGTTCCTCTCCCATTAACAATATTCGAAAGTATACAAAGAGTACAAGTTCACCTCTCCCGTTTTGGGCTTGTTCTCTTTTTATATAAAGTTTATTGAAAATAATTACTTATTATTATATACTTTTATTAAGCATAGTACGCATCCCAAAATTATGCTAAAAACACAGTGTTCATTCCCATGTCACTGTGTTTTTCTTTATACAAAAAAGCCTAGATCGTTATGACCCAGGCTTGAATTTTATATATTTATTGTTTACGTGTATATCGCGATACCCATTATTAATAATACTATGAGATAGCCCCATATACAAAAGGGTATACTCTATCCTTGTGTTTAAACAGTTCCCCTGAATATCTTCAGCAT
>NZ_JAHOCB010000108.1:0-940 GCF_019125875.1 Erysipelatoclostridium sp. MSK.23.31
AATGGTGGTTCCGGCCGGAATCGAACCAGCGACACGAGGATTTTCAGTCCTCTGCTCTACCGACTGAGCTACGGAACCATTGGCGGTCTGGACGGGACTCGAACCCGCGACCTCCGCCGTGACAGGGCGGCATTCTAACCAACTGAACTACCAGACCAATGGTTGCGGGAGAAGGATTTGAACCAACGACCTTCGGGTTATGAGCCCGACGAGCTACCAGACTGCTCCATCCCGCGATATTTTTTGCATTATTTTATTTCGGCTGAATTTTAAATTAAATGGCGAGGGATGAGGGATTCGAACCCCCGCGGGACGTTAATCCCCTGTCGGTTTTCAAGACCGATCCCTTCAGCCGGACTTGGGTAATCCCTCGCATTCTTAAATTGGTGGACCCTGTTGGACTCGAACCAACGACCGATCGGTTATGAGCCGATAGCTCTAACCAACTGAGCTAAGGGTCCTTGTTGTTTCTTGACTTACGGGCACCGTTATTAAATTGGTAGCGGGGAAGGGATTCGAACCCCCGACCCACCGGGTATGAACCGATTGCTCTAGCCAACTGAGCTACCCCGCCGTAATCAACTACAGCAATGCTATAATTTAATAATTAATGGTGGAGCCTAGCGGGATCGAACCGCTGACCCCCTGCGTGCAAGGCAGGTGCTCTCCCAGCTGAGCTAAGGCCCCAATTATTATTTTAAATGGTCGGGAAGACAGGATTTGAACCTGCGACCCCCTGGTCCCAAACCAGGTGCACTACCAAGCTGTGCTACTTCCCGTTCTATTTCTTTTTTTACTCAAATGGCGCGCTAGGCAGGAATCGAACCCACAACCTCTTGATCCGTAGTCAAGCACTCTATCCAGTTGAGCTACTAGCGCATCGCTCACTTACAACGCCTATCTATATTAACACATCTTATTAGCTTTTGCAAGATTTATT
>NZ_JAHOCB010000109.1:0-855 GCF_019125875.1 Erysipelatoclostridium sp. MSK.23.31
AAGATGAGGGAACATTAACAACAGTTCAAGATCCCGTTACAATAAATTTGAATATTAAGTGGATGGATGTAGGTGATTTTGAATTAAGAAAAACCAATGATACTGGAAAATTAATTGACGGTTCAGAATTTTCATTAAAACATACTACACTTGATTTTGAAAAGAAACTAGTTGTAAAGGATGGTAAATTATCTATGACTGGATTACCAGTCGGAGAGTATCTATTAACTGAAACAAAAGTACCTAGTGGTCATGCGGTTCTTCAAAAGACGTTTCAGGTAACAGTTAATAAAGATCAGACAACAGAACAGATCGTTGTCAATAAATTAAGACCAACAGGTACGTTAGAGATAAATAAGACATTAGAAGCTTCTAATGTAGAGGCTAATAAAGCTGATTATGATTTAACAAAAGTACAATTCAAGATTACTGCAAACCAAGATATTTATGATAGTGTTTCTTTAGAAAAATTATATTCTAAAGGAGATGCGATTACTGTTGGTTCAGGTAAAGGAAGCAATGATGATGTCGTAAAATTAGTGAATGGTACAGAATTAGAAAACGGTATTTATACATGTGATACAAATGGTAAGTTATCTTTGTCTGGATTGCCAATGGGAACATACAGTGTGGAAGAGATTGCCTGCCCAGATGGTTTTGTTTTAGATAAAGAAATCAAAACGGTACAGTTTGCACAACAGGATTTTGTTACGTTAACTTACACTTCTTCATTAAATATAAATAATGAATTAACAAAAACAGTTTTCAGCAAGGTAACTGCTGATGGGGACAATCTTTACGGTGTTCCAATGGAAATCGTAGATGTCAAAACTGGTAAACAAGTTTATAACTGGA
>NZ_JAHOCB010000110.1:0-827 GCF_019125875.1 Erysipelatoclostridium sp. MSK.23.31
GCAGTTGTATCTTTCACAACTACCTTAACTGTTTTAGTTTCATCTTTATATGTTAAATTTACTTTATAATCTCCTACTTTAGCAAATCCACGATCTTTTTCTTCTGTAGTACCATCCTCTTTGGTCACACTTTCAGTATCATTTTTAATATCTGATTTTATTTTAAGGTTTTTTTTCAAATATTCCTTATCTTCTTTATTTAATCCTTTAGTATCAACTAAAGTGTCAAAATCAGCTTTAAATTCTTTTCCGTATTCAAGATTAATCGTATTTTTCTTTAGTTGTAATTTTGGTGAGGTGTCTCTTGTCGCATATACAATTCCTCCACCACAACCTAAGACAATTAAACCTGTAACACAGCCCGCAATGATCCTGTTCTTTTTGGTATTTAAATACTTATCAATAATATCTTTTCTGATGTCCATACTTTATCCCTCCATCTAAATTTTATAATTTATTACTCTATAATTCAAACTTTAGTATAAACTATTTGAATTTTGATATATTCCTATTAAAGTATCACCCTGTAGTGACTGTAATATACGAATCATATTTGATTGACTCACGCTAATACATCCTGCTGTTGAACCGCCAGTTGAGCAGTGTAAAAAGATAGCACTACCCGCACCTGGTGTACAAGCTGTATTATAATTTACAGCAATAGCATACTTATATGCTGTTGGATAACCAATTAAATGCTCAGCACTGCTCCATTGAATTCCAGTCTGACTAGCATCAACTAATTTATTGTAATATGGACTGTTTACATCATCTACCCAGTAATGATTGTTGTTGACCTGTAACCATCCTCTAGAAGTACCTGGATT
>NZ_JAHOCB010000111.1:0-819 GCF_019125875.1 Erysipelatoclostridium sp. MSK.23.31
TTTCTTTCCAACAACTTCAGCTATTTTAGAAATTTGTTTTAATAATTCTTCATATCTTTCCGGTCTTAATGACTGTGGTCCATCACACAGTGCCTTCTCCGGATTGTTGTGCACTTCGATCATTAACCCATCTGCTCCTGCTGCTACTGCTGCTTTTGCCATTGGTTCCACTAACCACCATTTCCCTCCTGCATGGCTTGGATCAATTATGATTGGTAAATGTGTTAATTTCTTTACTACCGGTATAGCCTGTAAATCCAACGTGTTTCTTGTATATGTCTCAAATGTTCTTACCCCTCGTTCACATAAAATTACATTCGGATTCCCGTTTGCCATGATATATTCCGCTGACATGATCCATTCTTCAAATGTCGCACTTAATCCTCTCTTTAATAAGATTGGTTTCTTTGTTCCTGCTCCCACTTTCTTTAACAGGTCGAAGTTTTGCATATTTCTTGCCCCAATCTGAATTAGATCTACTTTCTCATTGAATTCTTCTAAATACTGGGCATCCATCAGTTCCGAACAGATTGGCAATCCAGTTGCTTCTTTAGCTGCAACAAGAATATCCAGACCAGAAGACCCCATTCCCTGGAATGCATACGGTGAAGTTCTTGGTTTGAAAGCGCCTCCTCTTAAAATATTAGCACCGGCAGCTTTGGCAGCTTTAGCAATCTCGATTACTTGTTCTTCACTTTCAACAGAACATGGACCAGCAATCAAAGCAAGGTTGTCACCCCCAACTTTAACACCAGCAACATCAACGATCGTATCATCAGGATGAAAAGCCCGGTTAGCAAGTTTATATGGCTCAGATAC
>NZ_JAHOCB010000011.1:0-86219 GCF_019125875.1 Erysipelatoclostridium sp. MSK.23.31
AAATATAAGAAAACTGGAGCAGGATATATTTCCCCTCCAGTTTTAGTATAGAGCCGTGAAAAGCAGAGTCGATCCCTTTTAATTTAGTAACTGTTTTGAGCTTATCTGGTTTTTAAAAGTAATAGCAAGTTATAAATTCATAAAAAAATGATGAATAAGGAATTAATATGTAAATTTGGCTTGGGTTGTTTTTCTTTCTATCTCATAAAAAATAGGTTATAATAAGACCGGTGATAAAAATGGACAAAAAACATAAACAGCATTTACTAGTTACATTGATCTTTACCCTTATTGTTACAGCAACATTATTTTTTATGTATGATGATTTTGTATTTCAAACATATGGTGAAGTAGTTTATTATGATTACATATTAAAAGGTGAAAATAATCAATTAAAAGTAGAAAATATTGAAGCGTATTTGGATCGTCAAAGTTTTCATTTAGGAGAAGGACGAATTATTTTTAAAGATGTGAATTTAACTAACGGAGCTGTTCCTACAGTTAAACTATCATTATATGGAGAGAATCAACAAAAATTTGACTATGAATTTGTTGTAGAAGAATATCATAGTGATACTTTGATTTATTCAATTCAAAGTATCTCAAAAAAATATAAAGAAATTGATTTGGACGATGTTAAATCAGCATCACTAACAATAGAAGCAAATGATCAAAAGTTAAGTGAAGTTGATTTAAAAATTACTCCAGTTGAACAATTGGAAGGTTCAAATAAAGAATATCGAATTGAAAATGCAAGTATTTCTAATTCGATGATGCGTTTAGGGACACTAAAAGCGGCAAGTGATGATGTGATTAAAGAATACCCTACAGTATCTTTAGAATACCGTTATTTAAAAGATAAAAATGGTGATAAAGAAGATAATGATAATTATGTGGTATTTAAAAAGATTACTGGTAAAAGTAAAGAACTCGTCAATGGTAATGATTATGGGACATACAATCTTGAAGATGATAGTTTTAAAGATAAGGACTTAAGTGTAGTGATTATTTTTAGCAATGGAAAAGAGAAGTTTGCTTTTGCGATTGATTTAAAAACTAGAGAAGTAGGTGACTATTATGGATAAGATAAAGAAGGATTTTATTGTTATTTATCTAGCTCGTAATTTATTAGCTACTTTTGCAATCACAGTATTTAGTTTTGTTTATGATATAACAAATTATTATAACATGCTGCCGTTAAGAGCATTTATCAAGATATTTGCTGATAATTTTTATACTACTGCATATTTTTTATTACTATGGATCTTGAATTATCTGTTATTTGAAATATATAAAATTGTAATGGATGCACTAAAAGATCGTAATAAAAATCATGGTAAACTTGTTATTAAAGGGAAAGAAATGATTGCTTATGGGAGTATCATTCCAATTGTAATTCTGGTAATTTTATTGATAATTGATTTTAATCAATTATTTAAGTTAAACTTTATTTTATTGGTTATTTTTATGTTATTAAGATCAATTAAAGAAGAATTTAAACAAAGAAAAAATAGACTCTAAGAGTCTATTTTAATAAACTGCTAATAGCGTGAATCATTGCATCCTGTTGCATACTATTTAAAGAATTATAATATTCTTCAAATAATACACCAAGACCTGGGAGAATTGTTTCTTCTTTCGAAGCAATTCCGCCATTGATGATTTCTTTCAGTTCATCAGGTGAACTATTATGCAGTTTAGTTAATAAAGCTTTACGAATATCCATATAATCACTCCTCATCTTTATTAGTATAGGAAGATTAATGGATTTTATACTGAGGAAATTATGGAAATTAGACAAATTGAATTAGACGGTCAAATTATTGAGTATCAATTAAATTTTAAACCAATCAAACGTTGTTATTTGAAGATTGTTTCTGGTAAAGTAGTAGTAAATAGTTCTTTGGCTTTTTCAATTACTGCTATAGAAAAATTGATTCGTGATAATCAACAAGTCGTTTTAAAACAAATTAAGAATTATCTTCCTAAATATCAATATATTAATAATGGCTATGTGTATATCTTTAATCAGCGTTATCAAATTGTTGTACGCGATTTAAATCAACGCAAAGTAGCTTTTCATGAAAATAAATTATTTGTGTATCATCATCAAGTTCAAGAGACAATAGAACGAGAGTTAAAACAAATTTTAAATAAATATTTAGAATTTAAAATTAAAGAATATTTAAAAAGTAATTTTAGTTTAAATATGCCGGTAATTCAGATTAAGAAGTTAAAAGCTCGTTGGGGAGCGTGTTTTTCAAATCAAAATAAGGTTTGTTTTAATTTGGTTCTAGTACATCTAGAAAAAGAATTGATTGATTATGTAATTGTTCATGAACTATGTCATTTTATTCAGCCTAATCACTCAAAGCTATTTTATCAAGAAGTACAAAAGAGGCTCCCGGATTACAAAGAGCGCGAGAAAAAGTTAAAGGAGATTGGAATATGATAACTTCTACCACTAATAGTACAATTAAAACATTGATGAAATTAAAACAAAAAAAGTATCGTGATGAAATGAAGGCATATTTAGTTGAAGGCGATCATCTTGTTACAGAGGCATTAAAAGCAAATCAAGTGGAACTGCTAATTAGTACCAAACATATTGACAGTGAATTAGAAGTACTTGAAGTAAGTGAGGAAGTAATGGCTAAACTGGCATTTACCAAGTCTCCTCAGTCAATTATGGCTAAGTGCCGGATGCAAAAAGAAATACAATTAAAAGAAGGAAGACGTTATTTGCTTTTAGATGATTTACAAGATCCTGGAAATATTGGTACTTTGATTCGTACTGCTTTAGCTTTTTCAATTGATCAAGTTATTTTATCTAATAACTGTGTTGATTTATATAATGATAAATTACTTCGCTCAATGCAAGGCGCCAATTTTCACCTTAGTTGTATTTATGGGAATCTAACACAATTAATTTCGCAATTACAAGAAAAAGGTGTTGTGGTAATTGGCAGTGCACTTGAAAATGGAAAGAATATTGCACAGATAAATCGCTATAGTAAGATGGCTTTTGTTGTTGGTAATGAAGGTAATGGGATGAATCCAGAAGTTCTTGCTAAATGTGATGATATTGGATACATACCGATTAATACGATTGAATCATTAAATGTTGCTATTGCGGGAAGTATTATGATGTATCATTTTAAGTAACAGTCACGGTGTGACTGTTTTTTATAATATATATTAGTTGCAGTATTATATTATCTAAGTTATAATTAATTTAGATAATATTAACACATAAAAATAATAAATATAATTAATTGTGTTTATATTATATTGTTATTGATTGGGTTAATTTTACGAAGATAGATAAATATTTAAAATAACACAGTGTAAAATTAAACAATTAAAGAGTTGATCAGGGCAATTAAATGAATAGGGAGGGGATTTATATGCCAGTGTATTCAATCAAAACAATAAAAGAATATGCTAATAATTATATTAGTAATAACGGTCGAGAGATAACGAAGACAGTTCTTCTGATTACATCAGCTGTCATTTTTGTTCAGGCCGTTAATTTTTTTAGTCAAGTGCTAGGGCTTATTTTAGGATTAATTACATTAACAATGCCACAAGGGTTAGTTTACGCATCATTAAAAATTGTTGATCAGCAAGAATTATCTGCAATTGATGATACACTTTACGGAATAAAGAAGATCAGTAAGTATTTTACGACTTATTTTATTTATTCACTGATTGCTGTTTTTGTTTTAGCTCTAGTTATAGTTGCATTTATATTACTTGTATCATATTGTGATATTGGAATTATTGGCGGCAGGGACATTGTTTCAATCTTAGCACAGTATTGGATAATAGTAATTACTTTATTAGTAATTGTCATCGGAACATATGTTTTTCTTGATTGCAATTATGGAATGTTTCCATATTTAATGGAAACAAGTGATGTAAAAAATCTAAGGGCACTAAAACGTTCACGACAATTTATGAAGCATAAAAAGAAGGCCTATCTAAAATTATATTTAAGTTTTTGGAAAGAGTATTTAGGATTGATTATAATTACATTACTAGTTTCGTTTGTATTACCTACAATGCTGGATATTAGTGCAATTATTTTTATTGTTGGGGAAGCGGTTTTAATTAAACGTAAGTTGATTATTTATAAAGCTTTATTTTTTGAAAATAGTGGTTTGGATGAATAAAAACTTAATATTTAAAATATAACTATCGAATAACTTTGCTTATCGATTAAAGCAGTCAAGAACTCTATTTTTATGATTATGCTCATAAAATGATTGTCAAAATAAGCTAAACACGTTATAATATCTAGGTATAATAACACGTTGATAAGGACTAGTAGGTAAGAAAGTTGTTATAGAGAGGAAGATATTTGCTGGAAATCTTCTAACAGCAGCATTATTGAATTCACCTTGGAGTGCGACTAATCATCGCCGTTTAAGCTACGTTACAGTTAATTAAGTGCATGATTATAGATCATGAATTAGGATGGTACCGCGAGATAAATCGTTCCTATATGGAACGATTTTTTATATTATAGGAGGGAAAACATGGAAAATGAATTATTAAAAATCAAAGAAGAAGCATTAGCTAAATTAGCAGACTGTTCTTCTTTAAAAGAATTAAATGAAATTCGCGTTTTATATCTAGGTAAAAAAGGTCCGATTCAAGAAGCAATGAAATCGATGAAAGATATGGCACCTGAAGAAAGAAAAACTTTTGGTCAAACTTCAAACCTAGTTAAGCAAGAATTATCAAAAGCAGTTGAAGATAAAAAAGAAGCTTTGGAAAATCAAGCTATTTTAGATAAAATCAACGAAGAAAGAATAGATATTACTTTACCAAGCTTTAAATTAGACCAAGGGTCTTTGCATCCTTTATCAACAATTGTAGCAGAATTAGAAGATTTGTTTTTGGGAATGGGATATCAAATTGCTGAAGGTCCTGAGGTAGAAAGCGATTATTTCAACTTTGAATTAATGAATTTACCAAAAGGTCATCCAGCTCGTGATATGCAAGATACATTCTATATTGATGAAAATACTTTAATGCGGACTCATACGTCACCAGTTCAAGCACATACAATGTTAGCTGCAAATGGTGAAGGACCAATCAAAGTAATTTGTCCAGGTAAAACATATCGCCGTGATGATGATGATGCAACGCATTCACATCAATTCATGCAGTGTGAAGGATTAGTAGTTGATAAAAATATTACCATGGCTGATTTGAAAGGAACTTTAGAAGTATTTGCACGCAAGTTCTTTGGTGAAAAGCGTGAGGTTCGCTTACGTCCATCGTATTTTCCATTTACTGAGCCTTCAGTAGAAGTTGATATTTCATGTCATAACTGTGGTGGTAAAGGTTGTCCAATGTGTAAACATACAGGATGGATAGAAATCTTAGGAGCTGGAATGGTTAACCCACGTGTTTTAGAAATGTGCGGATTTGACTCTGAAGTATACCAGGGATTTGCATTTGGAATTGGAATTGAACGGGTTGCAATGCTTAAATACGGCATTGATAATATCCGCAATTTCTATAATGATGATATTAGATTTTTAAGTCAGTTTGGTAGAAAGGAGTAAAAAGATGGATATTAGTTTAAAGGTATTAAATAGATATGTAAAGGTTGATGATCAAGATCCTAAAGAATTAGCAGATAAAATTACTTCAATTGGATTGGAAGTTGAAGGAATGCACGATTTGACTAGAGGAAATAACATGACAATTGGTTATGTTAAAGAGTGTATGCCACATCCAGACAGTGATCATTTAAATGTATGCCAAGTTGAAGTTAGACCTGGTGAAATTAGACAGATTGTTTGTGGGGCACCAAATGTGGCAACTGGACAAAAAGTAATTGTAGCCAATCCAGGATGTGATTTAGGTGATGGTTTTGTTATTAAAGAGAGTAAGATCAGGGGAGTTGAGTCGAATGGAATGATTTGTTCAATTGCTGAACTCGGTTTAGATCAAAGACTTTTAAAACCAGAAGATAAAGATGGAATTCATGTTTTAGACACTGATGCTCCAGTTGGAGCCGAGCCATTAGAATATATGGGATTAAAAGATACGATTTTGGAAATTGGTTTGACTCCAAATCGTGCTGATTGTATGGCAATGACTTCTTTAGCTTATGAAGTAGCAGCAATTTTAGGTCGTGAAGTTAATTTACCAGAAGTTTCATTTATCGGAGCAGAGGGAAGTGGAATCAGCGTTAAAGTTGAAACTGATTTATGTCCATTTTTTGGTGCTAAATTAGTTAAGGGAGTAACAACTAAAGAATCTCCTGAATGGCTAAGAAATGCACTTATTGCTAGTGGAATCAAACCAATTAATAATATTGTTGATATTTCTAATTTTGTAATGTTAGAAACAGGACAACCAATTCATATGTATGATTATGATAAATTAAATAAAAAGGAATTTATTATTAAAACAGGATTTGATTGTAAAGAAGTAATGTTAGATGGTGAGGAATATAAAATTGAACCAGCTGACCTTATTGTATCCACTGATGCTGGAATTGGTTGTATTGCTGGAGTTATGGGTGCTAATAGTACTAAAATTGATGAGAATACAACCAATATTGTTATTGAAGCAGCAACGTTTGATGGGGCAACATTAAGAGAAACTGCTCGACGTTTAAACTTATTGACTGATGCCTCACAACATTATATTAAAGGTGCTTTAAATACTGCAAATTCTTTAATGATTTTAGAAAGATGTGCTAATTTATTAGTTGAATTAGCAGAAGCAAAAGAAGTATATCAAAGTGTAACAACTGATCTAAAAATCAAAGACTGTTTTGTTCGAGTAACAACATCAAAAGTAAATGGGGTACTTGGAACTAAAATTACAACTGATGAAATCAAAGATATTTTCAGTGCACTAAAATTTGAGTATACTATTGATGGTGAAGAATTTAATGTGAAAGTACCAACTTATCGTAATGATATTACTTTAGCTGCAGATTTAATTGAAGAAGTAGCACGGATGTATGGGTACGATAAGATTCCTTCAACATTACCAGAGATGTCGATGACTGTTGGAAAGAGGACAGATGTTCAAGCAAAGAAACATTTAATTAGAAACTTATTAAAAGATCAAGGGTTACATGAAACGTTGACGTATTCATTAACTTCACCAGTAATGGTTGATGACTTTAATATTTTTCACACAAATGAGTCTGTTAAGTTAGCAATGCCATTAGGTGAAGAAAGAAGTGTAACAAGAAAATCTATAATTGGATCGTTATTACAAGTAATCAATTATAATCAATCACATAATATTAAGGATGTTAATATTTTTGAATTATCAACTACTTATTCTAAAGGTGTAGAATTACAAAATCTTGCAATTGCCTGCTGTGGTGAATACAATGGTTTACCGTTTAAACAAATTTCATATAAAGCTGATTATTATTTAGTAAAAGGGTTTGTTGAAACAATCTTTAAAAATTTGGGAATTGAAGAATCTCGTTATAAATTAGTTCGGGCTAGTCAAGATGATAAGTATTATCATCCAGGTAGAACAGCGTATATTATGATTGGTAAAGAAGTTGTTGGGGTCGTAGGAAATATTCATCCATTGATGGAAAAGAAATATAATGTTAAAGATGTTTACATTGTTGAGTTGAATCTAACAACATTATTAAATTTAAAAACAAGCAAAGTGAAATTTACTGAAATCCCAATGTACCCTTCTGTAAGTAGAGATATTGCTTTGGTGATGGATCAGGATATTCCTACTTTTGATATTTGTCGTAAGATTGTTCAAGCGAGCAAACAGCTAGTTAAAGAAACAAAAATTTTTGATGTTTATGCAGGTGAGCATATTGAAGCTGGGAAGAAATCAGTTGCAATTAACTTGCTTTTCCAAGATCCAAAAGGAACTCTAGAAGAAGCAACAGTTAATGCTGCAATGGAGAAAATTTTAGCAGCTGTGGAAAAAGATTTTGGAGCAGTGCTTAGAGCATAATAAAAATAAATTAGCGAAGAAATAGACGTATTTGTTTATTTCTTTTTTTTAAATATGTAATTCATATTATTTGACAAGGATTGGAACCATGATTAGAATAGAGCTAAAGAGGTGGTTATAGTGCAAAAAATTACATTAGAAATTGATGGAATGATGTGTGGAATGTGTGAAAGCCATATTAACGATGCTATTAGAAAGGCATTTTCAGTGAAGAAAGTCAGTTCCTCTCATAGTAAAGATAGAACAGAGATCATTACTGCTGATGAACTTGATGAGGATAAATTAAAAGCGGTTATCGATGCTACTGGCTATAAAGTTACATCGATTACAAAAGCTCCATATGTAAAAAAAGGTTTTTTTGCATCATTCCGTAAATAATAAAGAAATCAGGATAAACCTGATTTCTTTTCATAGTAGGGGTATAGTTTTCTTGCTAGTTCGCTCATTCTTTGCTGATTGACTTTACAGATTTTCCGATCATAAGTATATAGGCCATTGATTTCGTTTTCAATATCAGATATTTGAGTATAAATACAACCGCAAAGTCCATTATTAATTGAGGGTATAACCATTTCTTGGTACATTTTTTCGATTTTATCGGTTAGTTCTTTTTCGCTATTTGTTTTACCATAGCCATATTGTTTTTTATTGCTGTTAAGATGATTATTGATTGGCCGAGTATAGCCACCACATTCACTTAATAATAGAGGACGTTCAAGGTTTGTTGACAAGATTTTATTTCGAAAATAAATATGACGACTGACAACATCGCTATTTTTTTGACTAAACCACCCTGAGGTTGTATCATAAAATCTTGTTGGATCCAACTCTTTACAAATTTGATACATTTCATCACTATTAAATTGACCCCAGCCTTCATTAAAAATTGTATAACTAATGATACTAGGGTGATTATATAGATGGCTGATTGTGTCGATCATATGTTGCTTAAAAATATTTTGTTGTAGGGTATTTTTGTAACGTGTGTCTTTAAAATTTATAAACCCTAAAGTTGGAAGGACGGTATCATGGATAAAACGGTATTCACCATTATTAACCATATCCTGCATCACAAGAATGCCTAATTTATCACAATTATAATAAAATAGCTCTGGCTCGATCTTAATATGTTTACGAATAAGATTGAATCCCAGTTTTTTTATATTCATAATCTCAGTTTTGTAAAAATCAGGATGTTCCGGTAAAAATAAACCATCATGATAATATCCTTGATCTAAGATACCATGCAAAAAAATGGGAGTATCATTTAATAGTATTTGATGTTTTTTTATTTCAACTGTTCTTAAGGCAAAGTAACTTTCAATATAATCATCATCAGTGGTTATAGAAAAAGTATATAAATAAGGATCATCGGGAGTCCAATAATGAGGGTTATCAATGGTGATATCAGTATCTTTTGCAGTGTAAGTCTTTTTAAAATCATTATTTTCAATAGTAACAGTATATCGACTGGCCTCAGTATTTACTTTTAAATTAATGCCGGTTAATGAGGGGGTAATTAACAGATCTTTAATACAATTTTTTGAAACGGCTTCTACCCAGACTGTCTGCCAAATTCCAGATACTTGAGTATACCACATTCCATGGCTTTCACGACTTTGTTTACCGTAGGGGTAATCATGCGATAAGGAGTCTGTAACTTTCACCACTAATTTATTTACGCCATCATTAAGTGATGAAGATATATCAAAATAAAAAGGTAAATATCCTCCTGAGTGAGAACCAATATATCGATTATTTACATATACTTTAGTAAGTTGATCTACAGCACCAAAATGGAGGAGAACCTGGTTATTTGCATGATAGAAGTCTATAGGTAAAATGAAATCCTTTTGGTATACTAATGTATCATTTATTATTCCATGATAATTAGATAGTGGTGCTTGAGGAGGATAGGGAATATTAATACTGAGATCATTTAATTGCCAAACTCCATTTAAACTGAAAAAACTATTTCTTTTTAATTGAGGTCGTGGATATTCCATAGTTAACACCTGCTTTCTTTACTTTAATGATACAGGGATACTGGCTTCATTGCAATTCTAGTTAGAATTTATTAAATTATTATTGTTATTCCAATTGACTATTCCCCTAGGTATAGGTTTATACTAGTGATAGTAGGGGGAATAATATGAATATTGGTGAAGTTTCAGATTATTTAAAAATTACTAAAAAAGCAATTAATTTATATGAAGAGAAAGGTTTACTTAGACCCAATAAAAATAGCAATGGATATCGTCTTTATGGAGAGGAAGAAATTAAAACTCTAAAACAAATTAAAATTTTACGTTCTCTTGATTTCTCTTTGAGTGAGATAAAGGATATCATTATTAATAATGAATATTGTTTTTTTGATAATAAGCTTAGTGAATTAAAAATTAGAGATTATGATTTACAAAAAAAGATTCAATATCTTGATCTAGTTAAAAATGATTTTATTCAAAATGAAATTATTGAGAATATAGAAGAATATCGAGAATTATTAATTCGTGAATCAAAAGAAGAAATCAAAGATAAAAATATATATGTTGATTTTGAAAAAATACTAATTGTTGTCTTTACATTTTTTACAACTATAAGCATATGTGGAAGAGGTAGGATATCTGGGGAAATAATAATTATTATTTATCTACTTATTTTAATTTGTAGTACGGCTTTATTGCATTATCCGCAATCGCGTAAATTTTTTTATCAATTGTATCAAAAGTTGCAAGAATATAAGAGGAAAGATAAATGATTTGGTTAATTATTATAAGTATCGTGTTGATTGCAGGAGTATTAGGTTTCTTAAAAATATTAGTTACGAAGAAATATTTGATCCATCAATATAATTTAGGAGTTGGTGTGCAGTATCGGGATTTTACTAAAGAGTATTATCATTATAATAAAGAACGAAGTATTGACGAAGAAACTTTTATAGATTTTGAAATGCCGCAAATTTTAAAGAAAATTAATTTTACTTATAGTGAGATAGGAAATGAGTACTTGTATAATTTATTTTTTAGAGAAAATAATAATTTAGATACTCAAGAAAGTATTATTGATAAATTGAATTGTCAAAAAAAATTAGCAGAGAGTATTTATCAGCTGAATAAACTTAATAAAGCATATGTACCGATCTTATCTATTAAAAGAAGCTTGCTAAATATTTCAGCTAAATCGTGTTTATTAGCAGGGCTGTTTTTGATACTTGATGTGGTTAGTATAATAGCAGCAATAATTGATATAGAGAATGTTTATTTTGTTGTTATAATGTTATTATTGAGCATTTTAATGAATACCCAATTATCTCAAAAAACAGGAAAAATTAGTCTTCAGATATCATTAATTAATGATATGCTTCAAATTACCAATAAATTATTAAAAATAAATATTTATCCTGATTCAAATCAGACTTTAGTAATGAACTCATTTATCCATTTGAAGAAAATGACAAAAACAACATATTATTTTAATAAAATAAAACAGTTTGATATTTTCAATATTTTGGAGTTAATGAAATCATTATTCTTTATTGATATATTTCAAGCAGTTAAACTTAGTAGGAAAGTAGATCAAGTACAAAATGATATCATGGTTCTTTATGAGAATATCGGTTTGTTGGATGTATGTATTATGATTAAGGTTATTCGTAGTCTTTATGATACTTGTATACCAATCATATTAAAAGATGAAAGAGTTGAGATAGTAGAGGGGTATCATTTATTGATAGAAAAACCGATTAAAAATACTGTTGTAATATCAAATGATACGATTGTTACTGGTAGCAATGCCTCTGGGAAATCTACGTTTTTGAAAATGTTAGGTGCCAATTTGTTGTTAGCAAAAACCTTAAATATTAGTTTTGCAAAGGAATTTAAATATTATCCGTTTGCTTTGATCTCATCAATTCATATGAAGGATGATATTATGAATGGAGATAGTTTTTATGTTAAAGAAATCAAACGTTTAAAGCAAATTACTGAATTTGCTAATAAGCAAAAATCATTAATTTTAATTGATGAGATTTTAAAGGGGACAAATGAAAAAGAGCGAATTATTATTGCGCTGGCATTAATGAAATATTTATTTAAATGCAATTCTATGACGATTATTACTACTCATGATATTGAATTAACAGAAGTCTTTGATCAAGTAGATAAATATTGTTTTAATGATATTAAAAAAGATAATAAAATCGTTTTTGATTACCTTATTAAGAAGGGAGTTTGTACTGTTGGAAATGCAATCGCGATAGTTAAGACATTAGATTTTGATCAAGAAATTTTAAAGGAAATTAATGATAAAATAGAAGTTTTTTGAAGTGAACCTCGTTGCTTGGACACACATCACATTCTAAATAATAGAGGTTCATTTCATTTTAGGCTTCTATTTTGGGATACTTTTATATTCTAATGATATAAGCTGATTTGGATTTTTTGATAAACAGGATAATAATTTTGTTGCTCTAAATTCTAATTCAAGTGCGGGATGATGATAACTGGAAAAATTAGTGACTAATTTATATTCACAGCTTTTTTTTATTTTGTTTAAATAAGCCTGCCCAACATTATTCATCTTTAATACTCGAATATAGTCGATTTGCATTGCTTCAGCAATATCTTCTTTACTATTATTCATCAAGATATGAATTAACATGCGCTGAATTCGTGAGCGTGTATAACGTTTCGAAGTAAGGCTTGTTATTAATTCATCCATATGATTAGTGATAACTACTTTTTCTTTAAGTAAATTTTCAATTCCTTCGTCGACTAAATGCAAATGTTTTAATGTTGGCGCATCAGTAGTTAAAATTTTATAACGAAGGAAGGGATAAAAGTCATCAAAAAAGTAAAATTCTTGATAGTCTTCATAGTTACAAAACTGATTTGATATATCAATTTTATTTTTTAAAGCATGACGGATAGCACTTGCTGAACTAATTGATTCGATGTCCAAACTATGGAAATCATTTGTTCTTTTAATACAGTGTAATTCAATAGGATAATTATGATTAATTACTTCTTTAACATAGGCAAGCCCTAATAAGTCATTAGGGGTAGTAACAGTTTTATTCATTAAAATAGATAGTGCCTGATTACAGGCATCTGGATAACGCAAACCCTGATTCATCTGTTTTTTTACTAAGTTATCATAATTCTTTTGATTATTTTTAATCGTGAAGGCAATATCTTTGAAAATATTGATATTTCCACATTCGCTTCCAAAAACAATATCAGTGACTTTTAGCTTTGCTAATAATTCAATTGCTCCTTGGGCAAAATAATCAGCACTTTGAACACTATAAACAAATGGCAGCTCAATTACTAAGTCAATGCCATTTTTAATTGCAACTCCTGCTCTTGTCCACTTGTTACTAATTGCTGGCTCACCGCGTTGAACAAAATGTCCAGACATTATTACGATCGTAACATCTGGTTTAATTAGTTGTTTTGCTTTATTGATATGATATAAATGTCCTTGATGAAAAGGATTGTATTCGACAATTAGACCTAGTACTTTCATGAGTTCACCTTTATTTTACGACATGATAATTTTTTGATTACTTTGAAAATAGTTGAAATAATCAAGATTGCTAAAGCAAGACTAGCAGAAATCGCTAGTGTATTTAAAAAGCTATCTAAAAATAATTCACTGTTACCTTGCGTACAGTATAGCATTGTTTGATAGATTCCACGTCCAGGAACCAGGGGGAAACAGCCGATAATTAAAAAAATTGTGGCAGGAGCTTTATAGATTCGGGCGGATATCTCAGAAAATAAAGCAACAAATGCCATTGCTAAAAAATAACAGCTGATTTCACTTTTAAAATTTGAAGCAAGCAAATAGACTAACCAGCCTAATGCCCCGCCGATTGACCCGATTATAGCAAAGCGTGGATGCTGATGAATACGAAAAATAAAAGCAAACCCGAGACATGCAATGAAAGCACTAAAACATTCAATTATACTTTGCATATTACCCTCCTAAGACCATCATCATTGTTCCAACCCCAATTGCAATAAAAGTGGCTGTTAATAAAGCCTCTAACATTCGTGCCATTCCTGAAATATGATCACTACCCATAATATCTCTTAAACTATTGGTAATAGCAACCCCAGGAGTTAAAATCATTAAACAGCCAATGATAGTAGACTGTAAATTGGTTATTAAACCTAATTTTAAAGAAATTATTGCTATGGCAGTTAAAACCATGCTTGATAACAATGTACTGACAAGATTATTTATTTCTAATATTTCCATTAACCAAATAAAGAAATATAAGATAAATCCAATTCCTACAGCAATAATTGTTTCGTGGATTCCACCACCAAAAAAAGTTGTAAAAAACCCAGTTCCTAACCCATAACCTAGAAATACTAAGGGCATGTTGATTGGTGTGTTTTTTATTTTTTCAAGTTTACTTTTTAAATGAAAATAGTCGGGACATTCTTGACAAGTATAGCGGACTAGATTATTTAATTCATAGACCATATCTAAATTAACACGATTTTGTTGAGTCCGTTTTGATAAAGTATATGTATGATTATCATGCATTTCAATCGTTAGAGTAAAGTATGAAGGTAAAGCAAATACTTCAACATTTAAATAACCATAACTTTTACACATTCTCAATAATGATTCTTCAACCCGGTAAATTTCAGCCCCATGTTTTAATAAAAGCCGCCCAATTTCACCGATTAAATTAATTAATTTTTGCTCGTTCATAACCCACCTCGATAATCAAAAGTATACCATGAATAATTGTTTAATGATATATCATGATCGTTAATATTTGTAATAAATTATGATAAAATAGCTAAGAGGTAGGTGAGAAAGTGTTTAAAAAATATTATTATAACAATTCAGCTTTGATCATTTATATTATTGAAGAAAAAGTAAAATTTTATGCAATTGTCATAAATGGTTTTTATAAATATTTTAAAGAAATGTTTCAACGATTTGTAATTAAAGTTAAAAAGAAACAACAGAAAAATTTAGTTAAAAAAACAGCAAATAACCAAATAATAAGGCTGTTATTGATAAAGGGAGAATAATAATGTTACTTCAAGTCTCTGGACGAACTGATATATGTGCACTTTATCCTAAATGGTTTGTTAATCGATTAAAAGCGGGATACATATTAGTTCGAAATCCTTATAATGAGCATCAGGTCTCACACGTAGATGTTACTCCAGAAGTTGTTGATTGCATCTGCTTTTGTACTAAAGATCCCAAAGCAATAGTCCCCTATTTGACCCAAATAGACAGCATGGGATACAATTACTATTTTATGGTTACTATTACTGCCTATGATTTAGATATTGAACCGGGATTAAGACCAAAACTAGAAATAATGAAGACGTTTATTGAATTAAGTAAGATGCTTGGAAAAAAGCGGGTGATCTGGCGCTATGATCCAGTTCTGTTAAATCAACGTTATACAAAAGTATTTCATTATAAAATGTTTGAAAAAATGTGCCAATTGCTCTTTCCGTATACAGAAACCGTAATTATTAGTTTTCTTGATATTTACAAAAATATTATTGGTAAGTTTGATGAGTTAACTGATCATGATGTAATAGAATTGGCCCAGCGGTTTGGAAAAATTGCTCAAAAATATCAACTTCATATTCAAACTTGTAGTGAGAAATATCATTTAGAGGAATATGGAATTGCTAAAGGTAGTTGTTTAGATCGAGGATATATTGAAACGTTGATAGGATATCCCTTGGATATCAAGACAAATACTAATCGTGCCAATTGTAGTTGTTTAGCGAGTATTGATATTGGTGCATATAGCTGTTGTAATCATGGATGTTCTTATTGTTATGCATGTAATCATAATTTAGTTGCAAAAAATATGGCAATTCATGATGATGAAAGTCCGATGTTGTTAGGAACTTTATCATATGATGATAAAGTTAATAAAAGAATTGTTGCTTCGAATAAAGTTCGCCAAATTAAATTAGATATATAACTAGTAAAATAAAGACTAATTTAATTAGATGATATGATAACCTCCCAGTAGACAGTGTAAATAATTAAACATTGATACAGGAGGTTTTTATATTGGGAAGAAAAAATAAATATTTAAAAGAACTAAAATTAAGTATTGTCAAAAGATATTTAGAGGGTGAAGGATCAACCATCTCCTTAGCCAAAGAAATAAATACATCAGGCAATATAGTGGCAACTGGGTAAAAAATATAATGCATTTGGTGAAAGTGCATTTGATATTTCTAATACAAATGCATCTTATACAAAGAATTTAAAAAAATAGGTCGTATTAGATTACCTCAACGGTGGGGGATCATATGATGATTTGGCAATAAAATATTGTATTCCGTCATCTAGTCCTATAAAAAATTGGGTAAAATTGTATAATAGTCATATAGAACTAAAAGATTATATTCCTGGAGGAGAAGATATCTATATGGTGAAAAGCAGAAAAGTCAATAAGGAAGAACGTATTGAAATTATAAAGTACTGTCTTGAACATGATATGGATTATAAGATAACAGCTAAGCTGTTTGAAACAACTTACGCTAATGTTTTTAACTGGGTTAAGAAGTATAAGGAAAAAGGAGAAGATGGTTTAGGTGATAAGCGTGGCTGTCGTAAGGATGATGAAAAAGTTGATGAAGTTACATTATTAAAACGTCAGCTCAAGCAGAAGGAATACGAACTTGAAATGGTACAACTGGAACTTAAGCTTTCTTGATCTTTATGATAGAATAGTTGTCGGTTATGAAGTTGGTGATCACAATAATAACATACTTGTCTTTAACACATTTGATAAGGCGGTTAAAGATAATCCTAATGCACGTCCTTTATTCCACAGTGGTAGAGGTTTTTAATATACAAGTTCAGTGTTTATAAACATGCTTAAGGGACATGGTATGACACAAAGTATGTTAAGGGTTCACTGTTGCATAGATACTGGACCAACGGAAGGGTTTTGGGGAATCATGAAATGTGAGATGTATCATTACGGAAAATATTACAATACAAAAGATGAACTTGTCAAAGCTATTGATGATTGGATTCATTATTACATGTATGAAAGAAATTAGAGAAGATTTGGAGTTAAGACACCATATGAAGTTAGAAATGAGGCATTCTCTTTACAAACACCAAATCAATATCCAGTACCTGAAAATAAAAGAATAATAAAATATAAAATAGAACACTATACAAGCAGCACAATATTAGCTGCATAAAGAAAAAATGAAGTTGTCGATGAGACAACTTCAATAATAATTTTAATTATTTCATCTGTCTACTTGACAGGGGCGGTTCAAGAGAATTAGTCCTTATTATTTAATCATTATATTTAACGACTTTACGATAACCAGTATTAAAGTCAACCTCGTTTTCTAAAGGTTCATTTTTGATTAGATGATTAATATTTCTAATTGTCAATTCGGTGAAATATTCTCGGACACTATCCCACTCAAATCCTCCAGAAACATGCGGTGTAATTAAAACATTATCAAAATCCCAAAGATCATCGTCTGTCTTAAAAGGCTCAGGATCAATTACGTCAAGCGCTGCACCATACAAATGACCAGCTTTAAGAACCTCTTTTAAATCCTGAGTATTTACAGCACTACCACGACCAACGTTAACAAACAATGCATCAGATTTCATCATTAATAGGCGTTTTTTGTTAAAAAGATTAATGGTTTCTGTAGATTGAGGTAAACATGAAATGATAAAGTCACCATGGGGTAAGATTTCTTCAAGTTTATCAATCGTATATAATTCATCAATATCCCTAGGTATTGGAGAAACATTCCTTTTTATACCGATCGTTTTGCACTCAAAAGCTTTTAAACGTTTAGCAAGTTCATAACCTAGATCTCCTAGTCCAACAATGATTACGGTACTATGATAAATTTCCTTTCCGCCACGGTAGCTTTTCCACGAATGTTCATGCATATTATTAATATAGTTTTTAAAATTTTTATTTAATGCTAGCATCATTCCGATAGTATGTTCAGCGATTGCTTTACCATAACTGCCGCTAGCATTGGCAAGACGTGTTGCCGCATGTAGAACACCTTCTTGAATATAATAGTCACTGCCAGCACTATTCAGTAGTATTTCTTTAAGATTGGGACGATTAAGTTCCACATGCTTCCCTGGATTACCGACTAAAATATCACAATTGTCAATCATTGTTTGGGTCACTTCTTTTTCCTTACTGTATGTAAATGAAAAATCCGGAAAACTTTTTTCTAGTTTGTTTATTTCATCTGTTTTTAATCTTGATAATACTAATATGTTCATCTAAATATCCTCCTATATAAATCTTATTATAGCACACTATCACATAAGACGTATGATGTATTTGCGAATTGTTTATTGAATGCTGATATAATTATTAAATTATAAACAATGCTGTTTAGTTATCAAAATTATGCTAAAATATTATCTAGATAATACTAATTAGCTAGGAAAGAGGGAAATGTATGTTATTGAAAGATCGGAGAAAATTAATCATTATTGGTGTTGTGGCAGTTGCATTAATTATAGGTGCAGTTTTTTTTATTTTTTCACGGGGTAAAAGTGCTGATGATTATGTAAAAGAATATTATGGTTATTTAGAAAAT
Organism: Erysipelatoclostridium sp. MSK.23.31; assembly: GCF_019125875.1. NCBI lineage: Bacteria > Bacillati > Bacillota > Erysipelotrichia > Erysipelotrichales > Coprobacillaceae > Thomasclavelia > Erysipelatoclostridium sp. MSK.23.31. The sequence continues at coordinate 18,594 of NZ_JAHOCB010000011.1, forward strand.
AAAGAATATGGAAAAATGTATAATATGTTAACAAAGGGCTCACTTGCTAAAACGAGTCAAAAAGTATTTGAGGCTAGATATAAAAATATTTATGAGGGGATTGAAGCTAAAAATATTGAAATTAAAATTGGCGAGGTTGAAGATGGGATTGTTAATTATACTTTAACGATGGATACTTTGGCAGGAAAAATAAGTTCTGAAAATAAAGTTGAAGTAAAAGATGGGGAGGTTGTTTATAATGAAGCGATGATCTTGGAAGGATTAAAAGAAGATTATAAGATAAAAATTAATACTGATAGTGCTAGTCGGGGAAAAATTTTGGATCGAAATGGTAAAGAACTTGCAACTAAAGGGGAGGCTTATTCTGTTGGTTTAGTCCAAGGCAAACTAAATGGAGAAGCTGATTATGAAGCAATTGGCAAAATAATTGGAATGAGTCGTGATGAAATAAAAAAAGTAATGAGTGCTTCATGGATCAAAGATGATTCGTTCGTACCGTTAAAAGAGATGGCAAAAGATGAAGAAGGAAAAGCTAAAGCTCAACAACTATTAACAATCAAAGGAGTTAAGCTAAATACTGTAAGTGTTCGTTATTATCCTTATGGAGAAGCTGCTTCACATGTTACAGGATATTTGCAGCAAGTAAATGCTGAGGATTTGAAGAAACATAAAAATGAAGGCTATAGTGAAACTTCTTTAATTGGGCGAAGTGGAATTGAGGCTGCTTATGAAGCAGATTTAAAAGGAACTGATGGTAAAGAAATTATAATTATTGATAAAAATAATAAATTAGTAGAAACATTAGCTACTAAAAAAGTTGAAAATGGTAAAGATATAAAATTAACGATTGATGCTGATTTGCAACAATCTTTGTATAAAGAATATCAAAATGATAAGAGTGCTTCGGTAGCTATGAATCCAAAGACAGGTGAGATTTTAGCCTTAGTATCAACACCGTCGTTTTCAAGTAATGATTTTATTTTTGGTTTTAGTAGTGCTGAATGGCAAGCATTAAATGATGATGCTAATAAACCTTTAACAAATCGTTTTAGAGGGACATATATTCCTGGCTCTAGTATGAAGCCAATTACTGCAGCAATTGGTTTAGAAAGTAATAAGATAGATCCAGATGAAGATTTTGGAGCTAAGGATAAGTGGCAGAAAGATTCTAGTTGGGGTAATTATTATGTAACAACACTTCATGCTCCAAAGCCTAATAATTTGAATAATGCAATTATCTATTCTGATAATGTTTATTTTGCTCGAGCTGCTAGTGAAATAGGAAAGGAAAAGTTGATTGAGGGATATGAGAAATTAAAGATTGGATCAAAAATACCTTTTGAATTATCTTTAAATGCTTCTCAATATCAAAATAAAGATAGTAAATTTGATGATCAACAATTAGCTGACAGTGGCTACGGGCAAGGTCAATTATTATTAAACCCTGTACAGTTAGCATCAATATATGGAGCGTTTGTTAATGAGGGGACGATTGCTCAGCCTTATTTAGTTATTGATGAAAAACCTAATGATGCATGGATCAAAGATGTTTTTAGCAAAGATACAGTTAAGAGAATCAAAGAGGCTTTAGTAGGAGTGATCAGTGATAGTAATGGAACTGGGCATTCGATTTATCATCAAGATATCGAATTAGCCGGTAAGACTGGGACAGCAGAATTAAAATCTTCACAAAATGATACAAGTGGTAGTGAGATTGGCTGGTTTACAGTAATGACAACAAATAGTGATAATCCGGTTTTAATCACAACGATGGTTGAAGATGTAAAAAATCGTGGAGGAAGCGGTTATGTAGTAGACCATATGAAAGTACCGTTAGGTAGTTATTTATATCGTTAAAAAAAGTAAGCGTAAGCTTACTTTTTTATAATTTCAATAACTTGCTGGATATCTTTTTTACCAAAATACACATCTTGATCATTTATGATCATACAAGGAACTGACATAATTTGATATTGTTCTTTAAGTTCGGGGAAATGTGCCAAATCAAATACATGGGCATCAACATTATTATTTTCAATTGCAATTCTTTGGCTTGCCATTACTACATCTGGGCACATAGTACAAGAAAGGGAGACAACTACCTTAATGTTGGTTGGTTTGTTAATTTGTTTAATTTCATTGATGATTTGCGTATCAAGCGGTTGTTTAGGACCAACTGCATTATAGATTGCAATTACAAAGGAATTAAATTCATGACCACCAGGAACAGCATGATAACTAATATTTAAATAATTATTATTTTCATCATAGAAACGCATTGCTGGTGAAGAGTTTGATTCTTCGAACTGATAGGAAAGTTTGTCACTGAGAGTAGTAAATTCTTCAATAAATGATTTGATTTCACCAGCAAGTTTACTATGATCGAGGGAGCATTTAATTATTAATTGTTTTTCTAATTTAGCAAAAATTGGAGCCAACTGTTGTTTTATTTTGGGGGTAATAAAACTATCATCATTTTCACTTGTTTCTTTGCTTGTTTGTACTGCTTCTTTAATCTTTATTTTCTTGGGGGAAAGTTTTAAAGCAGTAACAATATTAGGGATATACTTTTCTAATGAGGTCGCAGCAGTAGCGCCATCACTGACTGCAGTGACAACCTGACGTAATTCTTTGACACAAACGTCACCAGCTCCATAAACACCATCAAGATTAGTTTTTTGATTTTGATCGACAATTAAGTTTCCATAGTTATTTAATTCAACTTGATTTTTGAATATTTCAGTTGCTGGCTCATAACCTGCAAATACAAAGATTCCAAATGTGTTATTTGCTTCGGCATGATATGACCAAGTTTCACCAGTTGCGTTGTTTTTAAACGTTGCTTGTTCTAACTGGTGATTACCTTTAGCCTCAATTATTTCCGTGTTATAATGAACTTCGATATTTGGATGATTTTTAGCTTTATCGCTAACTTGTTTAGCACAAGTGAAATCTTCCTCACGGACAATGATTGTAACTTTACGAGCATATTTGGTTAAAAACACGGCTTCTTCTGCAGCAGCAAAGCCACCGCCAATGACAAAAATATCTTTACCGGTAAAGAACTCACCATCACAAGTAGCACAATAGGCTACACCATGACCTTGAAATTCTTTTTCGCCTGGAAAACCTAGTTTACGTGGATGAGAACCTGTTGCTAAAACAATCCCAATACTTGAAAATTCACCTTTATCAGTGATGATTTTTTTTACTGGTTCTTTCAAATTGATCCCTTTAACCGTTGCAAGTAGGAATTCTGCACCAAAATTTTGTGCCTGTTGTCGCATTGCTTCTGTTAGCTCTTGACCGCTAGTTTGTAAAATTCCAGGATAATTAACAACTTCAGAAGTAATTGTTATTTGACCACCGATTTTTTCTTTTTCAATTACAAGAACTGAAAATTTAGCTCTAGCTAGATATATCGCAGCGGACAGTCCAGCAGGACCACCGCCAACGATAATAGCATCATAAAGATTAGACATTTTAGATTAATCCTACTAGATCTAGTGATGGTTTTAATGTTTCTTCTCCTGGTTTCCATTTTGCTGGACATACTTCATCACCGTGCTCATAAACAAATTGTGAAGCTTGAACACGTCTAAATAATTCATCGGCATTACGTCCAACGTTTCCAGCGATTACTTCATACATAACAACTTTTCCTTCTGGATTAATGATGAAACTTCCACGTTCTGCTAAACCATCAGCTTCAATATATACATCTAGATCTTTTGCTAATTTAGCAGTAGGATCAGCTAACATTGGATAATTGATTTTCTTAATTGTTTTAGATGTATCGTGCCAAGCTTTATGAACGAAATGAGTATCACATGATACTGAATAAATTTCACAATTTATATTTTTAAATTCTTCGTATTTATTTGCCAAATCCTCTAATTCAGTTGGGCAGACAAATGTAAAATCTGCAGGATAGAAGAATAAGACATTCCATTTTCCTAATAAATCTTCTTTTTTGATTGTTTTAAATTCATTTTCATGAAAGGCTTGAGCCTCAAATTCTGTTATTTCTTTTCCGATTAATGACATTGTTTTTCTCCTTTTTTTTATTAATTTTCAACTACTTGGCTTATCATCCAAATAGATTTTGTGAATTCTTTAATATAATCATCCATTAAAGATGAAATTAAATAATTATTTTCATTATCTGCATTATTTTTTAATGATTTAATCCTATCTAATAAATAATTAAAATCATTTAGAACTACTTTATAGATATCTTTTGATGTAATATGTTCACCTTTGACTTCTTCAATTGCAGAAATATCTAAGAATTCTTGCATTGATGCTGCTGGTTTAAAACCAGTCATCAAGATAGCTTCCGCAACTTCATCAATGGCTTTATTAACTCCGTTATATAGTTCTTCTAATTTTGCATGGACAGTAAAGAAATCTTTTCCTTTAATATACCAGTGATAACTTTGTAATTTGTGGTATTCAACTACTAAATCTGCTAATAGTTTATTTAATTGTTTATCCATTGTGTTTCACTCCTTTACTATTTTTATTACCTTTTGTCGACAAAGATTTATAGTTATTTAGGTTAGCTCTTGCTAACTGTATAAATCTTAACATGGAATGATGATGGATACAAATATTATGCACCTTTATTTTTTATTTATGCCAAATTAGTATTTTATTGTATTATTTAGAGAGAATAAATTAATAAATAAAAAAAGTAGATTTAATCTACTTTTTTACAAGACTCTCGTTCAATTAAAGTACATGGGAGTGTTATTCTCATTGGAGTAGGAGAATTATATTTGCTTAAAATATTATATACCATACTTGCTCCATATTCCCCCATAAGTGATGCTGGAGCATAAATTGTTGTCAGTGGTGGATTAGTGAAGCTGGCTGCCTTAATATCATCAAAACCAACTAGTGAAATATCTCTTGGAACACTGAGATTATGTTCTTGAAGAGCTCTAAGAGCCCCAATTGCGATTGGATCGCTGGCACAAAAAATCGCTGATGGTAAATCTTTTTGATTGATCAGATCCATCATCATGGAATAACCAGATTCAGTTGTAAATTCACCTTCAAGTAAATATTTTTTGTAAATAATCTTATTTTTGTTACAATAATCAATAAATATTTCTTTACGAGCATCTTGATATACAACATTGTCTTCAAGATATTCTTTACCGCCTAAATAACCGATCTTATGATGATTTAAAGATTTTAAATAATCTAAAGCATCAATAACCGCTTTGTGGAAGTCTAAAGTGATCGTACTGTCATCACTATTTGGACTATGCATATCTAGAAAGATAACTTTATTTGAAATCTTTTTAAATTGAGAAATTTCATTATTATTAAACTTACCAACACAAACTAGGCCATCTACACCTTTCAAAACATCTAGATAGTTTTGATCGGCTCTAAAAGTTCTAATAACATTTATATTATTTTGTAAGCAAAAGTTCTCGATACCTTGTCTTATTTGTAAATAATAAGGGTCATCAATTTCTTGTTGCAATGAATACCATTGAACAATTCCAATCGTGAATTCATTTTTGGTTGCCTTTCTTTTCTTTATATAGTTTAATTCTTTAGCTGCATTAAATACCGCCTGCCTTGTCTCTTCAGGAACAGATAATGTTTTATCATTGTTTAAAATTCTTGAAACAGTGGCACTGGAAACATTTGCTAGCTCTGCAACATCTTTAATTGTAGCCATGATTACCCTCCTTGATGTACTTAATATTATAACCTATTTTCGGCCAATATAAAAGTTCCAAGCGGTAGAAATTATTTTTTCTATGTCAGTATATTTAGGTTCCCAACCTAATATTTCTTTTGCCTTTGTATTATTAGCAACTAATTTTGCAGGATCACCAGCACGACGTGCCGCCTTTGTAACTGCAATAGGCAGATTTGTAACTTTTTTGGCAGCGTTGATAATTTCTAAAACTGAATAGCCCTCACCATTACCTAAGTTAAATATGTTGCTTGGATTTCCAGCTTTTAAATAATTTAAAGCCTTGATATGCGCATCGGCAAGATCCATTACATGAATATAATCACGAATACAGGTACCATCTTTAGTATCATAATCATCACCAAATACATAAATACTTTCTCTAATTCCTAATGGGACTTGTAAAATTAATGGAATTAAGTGTGTCTCAGGATTATGAAGTTCACCAATTTTACCATTTGGATGGGCACCGCAAGCATTAAAATATCTTAAAGCTACAAAACTCATTCCATAAGCGCTAGAACACCATTTCATCAATTTTTCCATTGCTAATTTAGTTTCTCCGTATGGATTAGTTGGATATGTTTCATCGTCTTCCTCGATTGGAATACGTTTAGGTTCACCATAAGTTGCAGCAGTAGAAGAAAAGACAATATGTTTTACACTATGATTTTTCATTACTTCAAGTAAAACAATCATGCCATAAACATTATTATCATAATATTCTAATGGCTCTTTCATACTAACACCAACTAATGAATTGGCGGCAAAATGAATTACACCATCAATTTTTTCTTGTTCAAAAACATTATTTAAAAATGTTTTATCACGTAGATCTCCTTGATAAAACTTGGCTTTAGGATGAATCAATTCTTTAAAACCAGTTTGAAGGTTATCAACGATAACTACCTCTTTTCCATTTTCGATTAATTGATATACAGTATGGCTTCCAATATAGCCAGCACCACCTAATACTAATATACTCATTTTGAGTCCCCCTTTTTTATTTTTACAACGCTATTATAATTCTTTAGTAAACATTAGTCAATAAATTAGTAAATATTTACTTATAATTTAGTAAAAATGATTGACAATATTTATAGTTAGAGCTACAATATAATTGTGTAAAAGGGAGGAATTACTATAATGAACCATGAAATTAATCGGTTAATTCAGTTTGCTTTAGACAAAGAGATGATTACTAAAGATGAATGTGATTATTCAGTAAACCTATTATTAGATTTATTTGATGAAAATGACTTTGAATATGAAGAGATTAATGAACACTTACCGTTAGCGACACCTATTTTAGAAAAGATGTTGGATCATGCAGTAACAAAAGGATTAATTGAGGATAATACCACAAGTAGAGATCTATTTGATACTAAAATAATGAATTGTATTATGCCTAGACCCCATACTGTAAATGAAAAATTTAAGCAGAAATATATGGTAAGTCCTAAAGTAGCAACTGATTATTATTACAAATTATCAATTGCTTCTAATTATATTAGAAAGAGTCGTACGGATAAAAATATTATTTGGAAAAAGTATGTTAAATATGGAAATATTGAGATTTCTATCAATTTATCAAAACCGGAAAAAGATCCAAAAGAAATTGCTAAAGCTAAATTGATTAAATCAAGCGGATATCCTAAATGTTTATTGTGTAAAGAAAACGTTGGTTTTAGTGGCGATTTGAATCGGGCGGCTCGACAAACTCATCGAATTATTCCAATTGAATTGGCGACTGGAAATTATTATTTACAATATTCACCATATGTTTATTATAATGAGCATTGTATTGTGTTTAATGAGGAACATAAGCCGATGGTGATTAATGAGAACACGTTTAAGAATCTGTTTTCATTTTTAGATATATTTCCTCATTACATGATTGGATCAAATGCTGATTTACCAATTGTTGGTGGATCAATCTTAAGTCATGATCACTATCAAGGTGGAAATTATGAATTTCCAATTCAAGGGGCAGAAGTTTTAAAGACACTAATTTCTGATAAATATCCAAGTACATTGATTGAAGTGGTTAAATGGCCATTATCGACAGTTCGATTAACTTCAGAGAATAAAGAAGAATTAGTCGCTTTATCAGTGAAAATGTTAGATTACTGGCGCCATTATAATGCTCCAGTTTTAGATATAATCTCGCATACAGGGGATATTCCGCATAACACAATTACACCGATTGCTCGTCGTAAAGGTGATAAGTATCAAATTGATTTAGTCTTAAGAAATAATCGGACAAGTACAAAATATCCTGATGGAATTTTTCACCCTCATCAAGAATCACATCATATTAAAAAAGAAAATATTGGTCTGATCGAAGTAATGGGGTTAGCTATTTTACCAGCTCGATTAAAAGATGAATTAAAATTATTAAGTGACTGTTTATTGAAAAAAGCAAAGATTGAAGAATATCCAGAATTAGATAAACACCATTCATGGTATCAACAGTTGTTAGCGCAACATGAATTTACAGAGACAAATATTGATGAAATCTTGAAGGAAGCAGTAGCAATTAAATTTGTTAATGTATTAGAAGATGCTGGTGTTTTTAAAATGGATGATTATGGAATTGATGCCTTAACAAGTTTCGTGGAAACAGTTTTGAAAGGAGAATGAGATGATAAAGGTAATCGAAAAGATTGATGATAAAATTGATCTAATTCAAATGAAAAATGATGATTTAGAAGTTGTTGTTTCAAACTATGGTTGTACGATTGTTAAAGTTTTAATGAAAGATAAAGATGGAAATATTGATGATGTAGTGCTAGGGTATGATGATTTTAGAGATTATCAGACTAAAGACGCTTATTTAGGGGCATTAGTTGGGAGAACAGCTAATCGTATCGGTAAAGGTAAGTTTACTTTAAACAGTGAAACTTATACGCTGCCAATTAATAATGGTCCTAATTGTTTACATGGTGGGGTCAAAGGTTTTTCATATCAGATATTTGATTATCAAATACTTGAGGATTCAATTGAGTTTACTTATTTGTCAAAAGATGGTGAAGAGGGATATCCTGGTAATTTAGCATTCAAAGCAATTTACACTTTAAATAAAGATACTTTAATTGTACGTTATCAAGCAACTAGTGATAAGGATACAATTATTAATATTACTAATCATTCGTATTTTAATTTGTCGGGGGCTAAAGAAGATATTTATAATCATCAATTGTTAGTGCATAGTGATAAATATGCATGTGTTGATTCTGATGGATTACCGACTGGTAAATTTAATCTAGTAAAAGATACTCCATTTGATTTTAATTCAATGACAAGAATTGGTGATGTAATTGATAGTGATGATGAGCAGCTTAAATTAGGTGCCGGTTATGACCATCCGTTCATTTTTAACCAAGATAAAGACCAAGCTATATTATATCATGAAGCTACTGGACGTAAATTGACAGTAAGTACATCATTGCCGGGAGCTCAAATTTATAGTGCTAATTATTTAGATGGACGTATCGGTAAATATGGAATTGTATATCCAAGAAGATTCGCATTATGTATTGAAACTCAAAATCTTCCCGATGCAATTAATATTGAAGAGGACCCAACAACAATTTTAAAGAAAGGTGAAGTATATGATGAAATAACATCATATAAATTTGAGGTAATAAAATAATGATTAAAGCAACAATTTTAGTAGAAGAATTAAATAATAAAAAGTATGATGAGTTATTAAATGATATTTATGTAGATACAAATCTTTTAGATTATCAACGTGAGCGATATGTTAAAGCAATCAATAAATATGTATCATTGTATGGTGATACCGATGTAGAAATTTACAGTGCTCCAGGACGTAGCGAAGTAGGAGGAAATCATACAGATCATCAGCATGGTTGTGTTTTAGCAGCAGCAGTTAATCTTGATGCAATCGCTGTTGTTGGAAGAGTTGACAATAAAATTAAAGTATTATCTGATGATTTTGATATTGCGCCAATTAATTTAGAAGACTTAGAAATAAAAAAGGCTGAAGAAGGAACATCTGAGGCTTTAATTCGTGGGGTATGTGCTCGGTTAAAAGAATTAGGATATAATGTTGGTGGTTTTAATGCTTTTATTACTAGTGATGTATTAATGGGAGCAGGATTATCATCTTCAGCAGCTTTTGAAACGATTATTGGTACTATTATTTCTGGTTTATATAATGATATGACTATTGACCCTGTTGTAATTGCTCAAGTTGGTCAATATGCTGAAAATGTATACTTTGGTAAACCTTGTGGTTTAATGGATCAATGTGCTAGTTCAGTAGGTAGCTTGATTAATATTGATTTTAATGATGTGGCTAAGCCAATTGTTAATAAAGTAGATGTTGATTTTTCTAAATTTGGACACAGTTTATGTATTGTTGATACAAAAGGATCACATGCTGATTTAACTGATGAATATGCAGCAATTCCTATGGAAATGAAAAAAGTAGCTAACTATTTTGGTAAAGAATTTTTACGTGAAGTAGATGAGGAAGATTTCTTTAATGATATAGCAGGTGCTAGAAAAGCTTGTCAAGACCGGGCAGTTTTAAGAGCAATTCATTTATTTGAAGAAAATAAACGGGTTGATCAAGAAGTTAAGGCTTTAAACAATAGTGATTTTGAAACATTTAAAAAAGTTGTTAAGGAATCTGGAGATAGTTCTTATAAGTTCTTGCAAAATGTGTATGCAAACTGCGATGTTCAGAATCAAAGTGTTTCAATTGGATTAGCCATGTCAGAAAAAATTATTGGCCGAAATGGCGTTTGTCGGGTTCATGGTGGTGGTTTTGCGGGAACGATTCAAGCTTTTGTTAAAGATGAATTTGTAACTGCTTATAAGACTGAAATTGAAAGAGTTTTTGGTAAAGGAAGCTGTCATGTATTAAAAGTTCGCAAGTATGGCGGTAAAAAAGTAATTTAAAAGTTGGGCAGAAGAAAGTGAACTCTGTTATTTGAGCATATTAAAATAATGGAGCTTCACTATAGAAATGCCCTTTTTTAATAGGAGGAAAAATGTATTATTTGGGAGTAGACTTGGGCGGAACAACTATTAAAGCAGGACTCTTTGATGAACAGTTACAATTATTAAAAATGGTTCAAAAAAATACAGGAGCAAGTTTGGGTGCAGATATAGTTTTAAAAAGAATTGAAAAATGTTTAGAAATATTAGTTTTAAAGAATAATCTTTTATTTGAACAGATAGATGCTCTAGGTATAGGAGTACCGGGTTTGTTAAATCGAAATGACGGTATTTCTTTATTTTCTCCTAATTTTAATAATTGGCACAATGTCAAGATCAAAGAATGGTTTGAACATAAGTGGCTGATTCCAACTGTAATTGATAATGATGTTAGAATGCATCTTTATGGATAATTGTATTTTGGAGCTGGGAAAGGTTTTAAAAATATTATTTTAATTGCAATTGGGACCGGTTTAGGTTCTGGAATCGTAGTAGATGGACATGTTTTATACGGTGCAAATGACAGTGTCGGAGAAATTGGGCATATGAATATGTATCGTCATGGGAGAGCTTGTCGTTGTGGTAGTAGTGGGTGCTTGGGTAGGTACGTTTCTGCAGTTGGAATGATCAATACGTTTAAAGAAAAGGATATTGATCATATGAGTATTGTTAATAGATGGGTAAATAATTGTGATGAGATCACTGCAAAGATGATCTGCCAAGCTTATGATTTAAATGATTCGATTGTCGTTGCGACTCTTAAAGAGACAGGAGAAATACTTGGTTATGGGATAACTAACCTTATTAACTTATTTAATCCTGAACGTATTATTATTGGTGGTGGAGTATCAAATGCAGGAGAGCGGTTATTAGCTTCAACTCGAGAGGTTGCTGCTATTCATGCTTTGGAAATTGCTCGTAATAACTGTGATCTAGTGGTTGCAGAACTTGGGGAACAAGCGGGAATGTATGGTGCAGCTAAATACGCTAAAAGAAAACTAATATTATGATGCCGTCGTTAAACTAGATAAATCATACAATAGTAATCTTTTTTATTAATATTAGATTAGTATTTTTTATCTCTGTGTTTAATGAGAAAAGAAGTAAAGTTTAAAAAGTACAAATTAGGTGAAAACAGTTTGTACTTTTTAAATTTGGTAATTATTACAAATATTCTTTGTTTATAGTAAAATTAGGAAAGAGAAGTTATCAAGCTTGATGTTATAAATGAGGAAAAATTGAGGATTGTGATCTGTATAAGCTTTAAATGGCCAATGATAAATTTTTGAAATATAGCTATTTTTAATCATTTGAAATAACTAGGATTTAATTAGACAATTGATCTGGGAAATAAGTTATTTTTCCTTAAAAATATTTTTGATAAGCAGATTGTTTTTTATATCTTTAATAAAAAAAATGGAGATAATTAAATTTTTTGCACGAATAATATAAAAGGTGCTCGCAATTAAATTTATTGTAGAAATGGTTCAAGGGGAAAATGGTGGATTATTATTTGGAAATGTCAATAAGAGAATTAAGTTATTGTATGACGATGAATATGGGGTAAATTAAATATTTTTAGTATTATTGATTATGATGTGATTATTTCAACTATTTTACCAATTATTCTCAATGAAAATATTGAAAAAATGAGCATAGTTTGTCAACGGGAGGACAATCTTATGCTCATTTATATTATACAACTTTTAAAAATTTTATCTATGATTTGAACTTGATTGTCATTTGTGGGATAATATTGAGCGGTGATAAAAATGAAAGATAGAGAGTTAATAGCTAGAATTATAATAAATATTTTAGATGTAAAAAATTGTCAACAGTGGGAACTGTTTACCGGAGAAGATATGTATGAACAAGTTTGTAATTATATCTTAAATATTAGTAAAGGAAATAATACTGCCGAAGAATATGCGCGTAAAATGATGGAAGAAAACAAACCGGTCATTGATAGGATTGTTCAAGGTGAAGATATTCCTAATGAAGAGTATAATGTGTTTACGGAATCTTTTAGAAAATATAACAGAAAGTTTAGAAGATAGTAACCCTATTTTTAATGATATTAAAAAGCGCCTAATTTTATTAGGTGCTTTTTATTAGTGAATCAAATATTCCTTTTCGATAATTGGCTTAAATTTGTCACAGGTAGCTTTATTCGTCACATTGGAAATCTCAATAAACAAAATCGGAGTATATTCTTCATTTACGATTGAATATGGGTTATTTTTAATTATTTGAAGAATTAACTCTAGGTCACGTTCTTCCATAGAAATATTATGTGCATAACAGATTTCTTTTAGATTATGTAATGATAGATTTTGCAAGCGATGATTCACTATTTGCCAATTTGTCATATAGCATCCTCCTTTCAAGCTATATATGATTAACTCATTTTCTATATTCATATTATACCGCTATGAAAAATGGATAACAAATGATATAGCTCATTGTTTTTTAATCTACGATAAAGTATTTTTGTTGTTATATTTAAAGATAACCACCCTAATAATATTTGTTTAACTTTCAACAAATATTAGTTTTTTCTTATTGTGAAAAAATGTAATTTATTCATAATAAATAGTTTATTATAGAACTGTTCATTAACGAACGGTTAGGAGTAGAGAAATGAAGAAAACCTTTTTAATGGCAATTTATCCTTATTTATTAAAGCAATATAATATTATGTTTGAAACAATACAAAAAAAGTATCAAATCACTCAAATTGAAATTGATGTATTGGCATTTTTAGCTAATAATCCTGAGTATCATCATGCTCAAGATATTGTCAATATCCGTGGTATCTCTAAGGCGTATGTTTCTTGTTCGCTTGACAAACTAGTCAAAAGAGGGCTCGTTGAACGCCAAGTAGATAATGAAAATCGTCGTTGTAATTGTTTGTTTGTAACACCATATGCTAATGAGCTGATTAAAGAAATTCGGGCTGTTCAAGATAATTATAATGAAATTGCTTATCAGGGGTTAAGTGATCAAGATAAAGAACAGTTTAACCGATTAATTAGCCAAATTTATGAAAATTTAGGAGGGAATAACAATGAATGAGCGACTTGCTAATGAAAAAATTTCAAAGTTACTGCTATCACTGGCGATACCATCGATCTTAGCACAAATGGTAACCTTGCTATACAATTTAGTGGATCGAATTTATATTGGAAGAATGGAGGATGGAGCTTTAGCAATTGCTGGAATTGGTTTGTGTAGTGCAATTATTACAATAATTACCGCTTTTACTAATTTGTTTGGCCGTGGTGGGGCACCATTAGCTTCAATAAGTCTAGGAGCTGATGAAAATGACCAAGCAAATAAAATAATCTCAAATTGTTTTAGTTCTTTAGTATTAAGTTCAATAGTTATCATGATTGTTTTATATATATTTGGTGAAGAAATTTTATTATTGTTTGGTGCAAGTGCAAATACGTTATCATATGCCAAAGATTATTTAAATATTTATTTATTGGGGACGATTTTTGTACAATTAAGTGTGGGAATGAATTATTTTATTAATTGCCAAGGGTATGCGAAGTTTGGAATGTTAACGTTAGTTATTGGAGGCGCGTTAAATATTATTCTAGATCCAATTTTTATTTTTACTTTAAATATGGGAGTAGCGGGAGCGGCCTTGGCTACGATCATTTCGCAATTTGTTTCCTTTTTATGGGTAATGCATTTTATTTTTTCGAAACGGTCAACAATAAAAATAAAGAAAGAATACTTGTTCTTTGATAAAATAATTATGAAAAGAGTATTGGGTTTAGGGATTTCACCATTTTTTATGAATAGTACGGAGGGAATCTTACAAGTATGTTTTAATCGACAATTATTATTTTTTGGCGGTGATATTGCCGTTAGTTCTATGACAATTATGGCTTCAATGGCCCAAATTGTCTTTTTACCAATGGAAGGAATAGCCCAAGGGAGCCAGCCGATAATTTCTTTTAATTATGGTGCTAGACAAAAAGAACGAGTTATTGAGGCAATCAAAATGGTAATTAAGGTGGCCTTGACATTTTCAGTAATAATGGTAACTTTGATGGAGTTGTTCCCGGCGCTTTTTGTTAGCATGTTTACTAACGATCCAGAACTAATGGAATTGGGGGTAAAGATGTTAAGAGTGTATATCTTTGGCTATATTATTATTGGTGCTAATAGCTCTTTTCAACAAATCTATACATCATTGGGCGAAGGAAAAAGATCATTTTTCTTTGCTTTCTATCGCAAGATAATTTTATTAATTCCTTTGATTTATATTTTACCTAATTTCATTAGCAATGGTGTATTAGCGGTAATGCTGGCAGAACCAGTATCTGATTTATTAACAACAGGAACTAACGCGATTTTCTTCAAGCGTTTTATCAATGATAAGTTGAAATAATTACATAAAAATAAGAAAGGCGACAGGATAAGTCGCTTTTTGTATGCAATAAAATTCACAGATAATCTATGGGTCAAGAAAAAGCTTTAGTGCAGAGAAAATTATGTAGTTATAATAGGAAAAGTTACAAAGAATATATAAAGAGTCAATTAAAAGGTGGAATAACTTGTACTTGATTTAAAATAAGAATTAGCGTAAGTGGTAGAGACAGATTGCATGAAATGAAGGAACTTTAGCATTTACTCTGTATACCTGCACATGAAAATCTTCAGCTTAGCCGGAAGATAATTATTTATATAAAATATAAATAATTATCTTATTAAAAGAATTGAAAAATTTATTATATTTTAGTAAAATATATATGTATTTCACTAAAATATAAGTAAAATTGGAGGCTATTATGAAAGGAACACAAGCAGATTTAAATTGGTTAGCAGATCCTAAAGTTTTTGCGGTAAATCGCTTAAATGCTTATAGTGATCATTCTTATTATCTCGATATTGATAAAGCATTGAATGGAGATGCAATGGAATTAAAGCAGTCTTTAAATGGACGCTGGTATTTTAATTATGCTAAAAATCCTAATGAAAGATTTGTTGATTTTTATAAAGAGGATATTGATTGTCATTATTTTGATATGATCGATGTACCAGGTCATATTCAAATGCAAGGTTATGATCAGATGCAGTATATTAATACTTTATACCCATGGGATGGGCATGAGAAATTAAGACCACCACATATATCAAGTGACGATAATCCTGTAGGAAGTTACGTTTGCTATTTTGAAGTAAATGAAGCATTAAAGAATAAAACAACTCGTCTGGTTTTTGATGGAGTTGAAACGGCTTATTATGTTTGGTTAAATGGAGAATTTATTGGTTATAGTGAGGATTCATTTACGCCATCAAGTTTTGATGTAACTTATGCTTTAAAAGATGGTGAAAATAAATTAGCGGTTGAGGTTTATAAACGCTCTAGTGCCAGCTGGTTAGAAGATCAGGATTTTTGGCGCTTTTCAGGGATTTTTAGAGATGTAAGTTTATATGCTATAGAAGACATTCATATTAATGATCTGTTTGTTAAGACTACTTTAAAAAATAATTATAAAGATGTCCAGGTATCGGTCAATTTAGATGTAATTGCTAAAAAAGAGGGCTATCTAAATACTGCTTTATATGATCAGAATAATAATATTATTTATCAAGCAAAGCAATTGCCATTAACTAATTTTTCGTTTGGACTGACTAATGTTAATTTATGGTCAAGTGAAAATCCATATTTGTATAAACTATTGTTAACCGTTTATGATCATGATGATAATTTAGTAGAAGTTATACCACAAAAAATTGGATTTAGAGAGTTTAAAATGGATCAAGGGATAATGAAGTTAAATGGTCAAAGAATTGTCTTTAGAGGTGTTAATCGTCATGAATTTGCTGCTGATAAAGGTCGGGCTATTACAAAAGAGGATATGCTATATGATATCAAATTTATGAAAATGCATAACATTAATGCAGTAAGAACATCTCATTATCCAAATCAATCATTGTGGTATGATCTATGTGATGAGTATGGAATTTATTTAATTGATGAAGCAAATTTAGAGAGTCATGGTTCATGGCAAAAATTAGGTGCTTGTGAACCGTCATGGAATATTCCAGGAAACCTGCCACAATGGCATGATGTCGTTGTTGATCGTGCTAATACAATGCTACAGCGTGATAAAAATCATCCTTCGATTTTAATTTGGTCATGTGGTAATGAATCATACGCGGGAACAAATATTGTTGCTATGGCTAATCATTTTAGAGAAAATGATCCGACTCGTTTAGTTCATTATGAAGGTTGTGTATGGAATCGTGATTATTGTGAAGCAACTGACATGGAATCACGTATGTATGCAAAAGCGAAAGAAATTGAAACATATTTACAGGGCAATCCTGCAAAACCGTATATTAGTTGTGAATATATGCATGCTATGGGAAACTCTCTAGGTGGAATGAAACAGTATACTGATTTAGAAGATAAGTATGCTCAATATCAAGGTGGTTTTATTTGGGACTATATTGATCAGGCAGTGTACTATACAAATGGTTATGGTGAAAAAGTTCTTGGTTATGGTGGAGATTTTAAAGAACGCTATACTGATTATAATTTCTGTGGCGATGGAATTGTTTTTGCTGATCGTACTATTTCGCCAAAAGCTCAAGAAGTTAAATATTTATATCAAGATATTATTATTAAGCCGACAGATGCAGGTGTCATAATTACAAATAAAATGATGTTTAGTAACACTAGTAAATATCAATTTGTTTATCAATTAAAACAAGGTAAAAAAGTTTTACAGGAGGGATGTTTCATAGCCGATGTAAAACCTGGAGACTCTAAAGAAATATTGATTCCGTGGTTAACAAAATTAGATAAAGAAGCTGTTAAGACAGTTAGTGCTTTATTGAAAGATGATCAAATTTGGGCTAAAGCTGGTTTTGAAGTTGCTTTCGGTCAAACTATAGTTGGTGAATATAAACCGCTCTCAGTTTCTAAACAACCGCTAAAAGTTATTATTGGTGATGGTAATATCGGTATAAGATACAATGATTTTGAAGTGATGTTTGCTAATAGTGAAGGATTAATTTCATTAAAATATGGGAACCATGAATATATCGCAAGAGCTCCACGTCCTGTTTTTAGCCGAGCATCAACTGATAATGAACGCGGGTATAAACATGAGGTGAATAGTTCAATGTGGTTTGGGGCTTCAACTTTTTATAATTGTACTAAGTTTAATTATGAAGTTGCCTCTGATTATAGTAGTGTAAAAGTATTTTTTGAGTATACTTTACCGGTAATTCCTGCAACTACTGTTGATATAGTCTTTACAGTACGGGCACCAGGTATTATTAGGGTTGATTATCATTATCATGGAAAAGCAGGATTACCAGAATTACCATTAATAGGAATGTGTTTTAAACTGTATGATCAAGTTGATCGTTTTGAATATTTAGGTCGTGGACCTTTAGAAAATTATATTGATCGTAAGGATGGAGCAAAAATTGATGTTTATGATTGTCTTGTTAAGGATAACTTATCGCCATATTTAGTTCCACAAGAATGTGGAAATCGCTGTGATTTGCGTTATTTAGCAATAACTGATGAAAAAGATCAAGGAATTTGTTTCAAAATGATCGATCAGCCATTCGAAGCAACTGTTCTTCCATATAGCTTGCAGACTTTAGAAGCTGCAATGCATCAAGAAGAATTACCAAAATCATATTTTACCTTTGTAACTATTTTAGCTGCTCAAATGGGTGTTGGCGGTGATGATAGTTGGGGTGCTCCAATACTCGAAGAATACTGTATTAAAGGTGAAGAAGATGTTGAATACGCTTTCGAAATTTGTAAGCGTTAATCAACTAAAAATCTTTTGATAAATGTTATCAAAAGTCTCGCAAGTGTTTTTTAGATGGGCTATAATAAACATGTATGATAAATTGAGAAGGAAAAGGATGGTAATGACGATATGCTAAAAAACGAAGTAATGAGTAAAACAAAAATTGTATGTACGATAGGACCAGCATCAGATAACAAAGAGATGTTAACTAAATTAGTTAAAGCTGGAATGAATGTAATGAGACTTAATTTTTCTCATGGAACTCATCCTGAGCATCAGGCAAAAATTGATTTGATTACTGAAATCAATAAGGAGTTGGATACAAGCGTTGCTATTTTATTAGATACTAAAGGGCCGGAAATTAGAACAGGTGATTTTATCGATGGTTCAACTGAATTTAAAAAAGGTCAGGTTGTCACAATTTGTCAAGAAGATATTGTCGGAACAAGTGATCGTTTTACAATCACTTATAAAGAATTATATAAGGATGTAAAACCTGGTGGGTTTATTTTGGTAAATGACGGTCAAGTGGAATTGCTAGTTGATCATGTTGAAGGTACAGACATTGTATGTGTTTGTGCTAATAACGGAATTGTAAAAAATAAAAGGGGAATCAATGTACCGGGAATTAAATTAGGTTTCGATTATCTATCACCAAAAGATATTGATGATTTAACTTATGGATGTACACAACCATTCAATTATGTGGCTGCTTCTTTTGTAAGACGTGCACAAGATGTATTTGATGTAAAAAAACTTTTGGTTGAAAATGGTCGACCTGATATTCAAATCATTGCTAAGATTGAAAATAGCGAAGGTGTTGAAAACATAGATGAGATTCTAAAAATAGCTGATGGGATTATGGTTGCCCGTGGTGATTTAGGAGTTGAAGTACCTGCAGAGGATGTCCCATTGATTCAAAAGGAAGTCATTACGAAATGTAAGGATATGGGAAAATTAGTTATTACTGCTACTCAAATGCTTGAAAGTATGCAGCAAAATCCTCGCCCGACTCGTGCAGAAGTAAGTGATGTTGCCAATGCTATTTTTGATGGAACAGATGCAATCATGCTATCTGGGGAATCTGCATCAGGCCTATATCCACAAGAAGCAGTAATGACAATGAGTAAGATTGCTTTAAAAACAGAAAATAGCTTAGATTATGATGCATTACATCGTCAAGCTGTAAGAACTGCTCCACAAGATACATCTGAAGCTATTTGTATGTCAGTTGCAGAAATTGCCTCTAAATTCCAAGTTGCAGCGATTATTGCTTTTACTGAAAGTGGATTTACTGCTCGAAAAATGTCTCGTTATCGTCCTGAAGCTCGGATCATTGCTGCTACACCTGAAGTAGCAACTACTAGAGCCCTTGCAATTAACTGGGGAGTAAAACCAGTAAAATGCAAAACAATGAAAACACGTTCAAGTATGATGGATTATGCTGAAATCATTGCAAAAGAAAATGGTGTTGAATCGGGAGAACTTATTTTAGTTACTGGTGGTAAACCAGGACTTAAAGGGGATACTAGCTATTTAGAGTTAGTTCGTGTTAAATAATATTAAGGATATGACACCCAGCTTAGCTGGGTGTTTATCATAAGGAGGATATATGTTATTAAAAGATAAAATGAAGAACGGTCAATTATATCGGGAATTTGGCCATGAAAATATAGAAGATCAAGAGTATGAAAAAGAAATTGAACGTCAAAGATTAAATTGTAAAGCAAGAATGTTCGAGTATAATCATTGTCATCCTGATAATAAAAAAGAAAAACAGGATATTTTAAGAGGGTTACTAGGCCATGCTGGTGAAAATATATGGATTGAAGCTCCCGCTTATTTTGCCTACGGCTGTAATACCTATATTGGTGAAAATTTTTATGCTAATTTTAATTTGGTTGTTGTTGATGATATTGAAGTTCATATTGGTAACAATGTAATGGTTGCTCCAAATGTTACATTATCAGTAACTGGTCATCCTGTTGATCCGGAATATCGAAGAGGTGGAACGCAATTTTCATTGCCGATTGTAATTGGGGATGATGTTTGGATCGGTGCAAATAGTGTTATTTTACCGGGGGTTACGATTGGTGACAATAGTGTTATTGGAGCTGGTAGTGTTGTAACCCAAGATATTCCAGCAAATTCTGTTGCTTATGGGGTACCATGCCGAGTAATTCGCGAAATTAATGATTATGATAAAGAATATTATCGTAAAGGAAAAAAAGTTAATCTTGATTGGTAAAAGCCCATGCCTTCTTTAAAGGGATACATATTGTATAATAAAGTGAGGTGTTTAAATGGATCCGCTTCAAGATGAATATTACATGATTGATAATCAGTTAGATAGTCGGCAGCCAATTATTCCATTTTGGTTTTGGTGGTTATTTCCTCCACCATGGCAGCCAGGCCCACCGGGACCGGGACCACGCCCACCATGGCAGCCAGGCCCACCAGGACCGGGACCACGACCACCATGGCAGCCAGGTCCCCCAGGACCAGGGCCACGACCCCCAGGACCGCCACCACGTCCGCCACGATGGTGAAATAGTAAAAAATAGGTACACAAATGTGTATCTATTTTCGTGTTTTGATAATTTATTGAATCTTGTTGGAAATATCGTTATACTTAAAAGTAAGAGCGAAATATGAAAGGAGATAATATGAATTATTTAACATTAGATATTGGTGGTAGTTCAATCAAGTATGCTTTATTAAATGAAACGGGAGAGTTTATTGAAAAAGGAAGTACAATTGCACCTCATCAAAGTATTGAGCAGTTTGTTGAGGTAATTGGAGAACTGTATGATAAGTATGCTGAACAAATTGTTGGTATGGCAATTTCTATGCCGGGTGCAATAGATCCTCAAAAGGGCTTTGCTTATACTGGTGGTGCATATAAATATATAAAAGATATGGAAATTGTAAAAATTTTACAAGAACGTTGCCCGTTGCCTATTACGATTGGTAATGATGCTAAATGTGCGGCTAATGCGGAAGTAGGATTTGGATGTTTAAAAGATGTTGATGATGCTGCTGTAATAATTTTAGGAACTGGAATAGGCGGTTGTATTGTTCGTGATGGTAAAGTTCATATTGGTAAACATTTCTCTTCAGGAGAATTTTCATGGATGCGGACTAATGGGGAAGATGGCAATAACCCTGAATGTGTATGGGCAGCTACGAATGGAATTCCTGGCTTATTAAAGGCAGTTCAAGAGTCTGTTGGAACAAAAGAACAATATAATGGTAAAGAGATTTTTGAAATGGCAAATAGTGGAGATAAAAAGGTACTTGCTGGGCTTGATAAATTCTGTAATCGTTTAGCTGTTCAAATTTATAATTTACAAGCACTTTTCGACCCAGAAAAAATTGCGATTGGTGGTGGTATCTCAGCACAACCATTATTATTAGAATTAGTTGAGAAACATATAGAAGAAATGTATCAAACTGGATTAAAGGCTAATTCACCAATTGCACGCCCTGTAGTTGTTCCTTGTCAATATCGTAATGATGCTAATCTATTAGGCGCTTTTTATCAACATTTACATACATGTAAGAAAAATTAACATAATGAAGCAAGGCCCAAACGGGTTTGCTTTTCTATTATATCTATAAATAATGATAAAAGTAGTTTGAGCAATAAAACCTCTTTTTGATTCTAACCAAAAAGAGGTTTGCTAATTGATATTTAAAATTTAATTTTTGAAAATATTAGTTGCTTTCATTTTAATGAAAGCCTTTTTTATTATTTCTTCATCTTGAATTAAAGCAATTCTAATATATCCTTCTCCTTCGCTGCCGAAAGCACTACCAGGAATAAATAAAATACCGGTTTGCTCAAATAAATCATTAACAAAATCAATTGACTTTTGATATAAGCTAGGAATTTTTGCCCAAATAAACATAGTTCCTTTTGTCTCTTTAATATTCCAGCCAATTTCTTGAGCACATTTTAAAAAGATATCGCGACGCCGCTGATAAGCCTCTCTTGTTTTTATAACACAATTTTGTTCACCGGTAATGGCTTCGATTGCTGCTAATTGAATAGGGATAAACATGCCATAATCCATATTAGATTTTAATGTTTTAAGCTGTTCAATAATTGCTTTGTTGCCAACTGCAAATCCAATTCGAGCACCAGCAAGCCCATAAGTTTTTGATAAGGAATTAAATTCAATACCTACATCTTTAGCGCCAGGATATGATAAAAAGCTTCTACCTAAGCCTTCAAATAATAGTTCGCTATAAGCATTATCGTGTAATACAATAATTTGATACTTTTTAGCAAAGTCAATTAATCTTAAATAAAACTTATCATTTGCAATCGCACAGGTAGGGTTGTTAGGATATGAAACAATCATAAATTTTGCTTTTTTAGCAATGGTTGGATCAATTTTATCAAAGTCAATCAAATAATTATTTTCTTCTTTTAAAGGCATATCGACAATATTTGCATTAGCAAGCAACGGCCCGTCTTTAAAAATAGGATAGCTAGGATTAGGAACTAAGACAATGTCACTATCGTTGATCAATGTCATTGCTAGATGTGCTAAGCCTTCCTGAGAACCCAGTAATGAACAAATTTCATCATCTTCTAAAATGACCTCATAACGTTTTTTATACCAAGCGATTACAGCCTTGATTAATTCTGGTAAATCATTAATCGCATAAACATAGTTTTTAGGATCTAGGGCAGCATTAGCAAGCACTTCTCTTATTCTTT
Source organism: Erysipelatoclostridium sp. MSK.23.31 (assembly GCF_019125875.1). Lineage (NCBI taxonomy): Bacteria > Bacillati > Bacillota > Erysipelotrichia > Erysipelotrichales > Coprobacillaceae > Thomasclavelia > Erysipelatoclostridium sp. MSK.23.31. Next base: position 41,815 of record NZ_JAHOCB010000011.1, read on the forward strand.
TGGTAGGGGGAATATTTGGCGTACCCGTACTAAAATCAATTACTTCTTTTCCATTTTCACGTCTTAATGCTGCCTTTTTTGCTAAAATTGTAAAAATACTTTCTTGAAAAAGTTCCATTCGTTTTGAAAATTCCATTTAATAATTCACCTCGTGGTTTATTCTAATACAATGAATCTTAAAGTTAAAGGTAAAAAAATAAAAAAGCTACTTTATAATTTTAGTTAAAATGTTATAAAAATATGTCTTAATGTTGTATTTTGAAAATATATAATATTAATAAATAAATTTATTTCAATTACTTTCCTTTTGTAATTAGGGAATATATAACAAATTGACATATTTAAAATACATCTAATACTATTATAAATATATCCAAATGTTATAATTGTCGATATAGAAGCGCTTACAGTAAACTGAGGAGGAAAGTGATGGGAGTATTTAAAAAGGAAATTCAAGTTAATTGTCCGATAGAAGGAAAAGTTTATCCTTTAGAGTATTGTCCTGATGAAGTTTTTTCAAAAGGAATGACTGGAGAAGGGGTTGTAATATTTCCAACTGGTAATAGAGTTGTCGCACCAATTGATGGTAAAATAAATTTTATTTTTTCTTCAAAGCATGCAATTGTTTTGAAAGGTCAAGGAATAGAGTTTCTAATTCATGTGGGTTTGGACACGAATCAACTAAACGGGGATGGCTTTAAAATATTTGTAGATCCTGATCAAGTTGTTAAACAGGGTGATATTTTGTTAACTTTTGATTCAGAAATATTAAAAAAACATCGTTGTATTGATGCAACACCGTTTGTTTTTACAAATTTAAATCGTAAAAATATAACTGTTAATAGATATGGTATGGTTAATTTAAATGAACCATTTATTATCGTTGAAAGGGGATAGAAAAATGAATAATGATAGATTATCATTTAAGGAAAAATATTCATATGGAGTAGGCGCAATTGGTAAGGATATGTGCTGTGGAATTATCTTTACTTATTGTATGTTGTATTTTACAGATGTTCTTAAATTATCAGCTTCATTTGTAGGAACATTGTTTTTCTTAGCAAAATTTTGGGATGCTGTTAATGATTTAGGTATGGGAATGATTGTTGATAACACCCATAGTAGATGGGGTAAATTTAGACCTTGGTTAGCAATTGGAACTATTGTTAATGCAATTATTTTAGTTGCTTTATTTACTGATTGGAGATTATCAGGAACTAGTTTGTATATATTTGCTGCTATTATGTATATCGTATGGGGAATGACATATACCGTCATGGATATCCCATATTGGTCAATGTTACCTAATTTAACATCAAATCCAGAAGAACGAGATCGTGTAGCTGTTATTCCAAGAATTTTTGCATCGATTGGGGGTTCTCTGTTAGTTGGTGGGTTTGGATTACAAATCATGGATTTCCTTGGAAATGGTGATGCTCAAGTGGGATATACAAATTTTGCTATTGTCATTGCCATTATTTTTATTGTAACTGTGGGAATTACTGTAGTTAATGTTAAATCAGCTGATCGAGTAGAAGCAAAGAAACCTGAAAAGACTTCGTTTAGAAAGATGTTCGAAATAATTCGTAAAAATGATCAGCTGTTAGTAGCAATAGCAACGATTTTAACATTTAATTTTGGAATGAATTGTATTGCTGGGGTTCAAACTTATTATTTTATTTATGTTGCAGGCAATAAGGGATTATTTTCTGTTTTTACAATGTTTGCAGGATTTGCAGAGATTTTTGGTTTGATCATCTTTCCAAAGTTATCTCAAAGATTAAGTAAACAACAGGTGTATGCTTTAGCTAGTGGAATACCAGTAGTTGGTCTAATCATTTTATTAGTAACAGGATTTATTGCTCCACAAAATTATATTTTAACAGCAGTAGCAGGGATTTGTGTCAAATTCGGTTCTGGATTACAATTAGGTACAGTGACAGTAGTATTAGCCGATGTTGTAGATTATGGAGAATATAAGCTAGGGACACGTAATGAGTCTGTAATTTTTTCAATTCAAACCTTATTAGTAAAATTTGCTTCAGCTATGGGTGCTTTATTTACAGGTTTTGCTTTAGATGCCACAGGATATGTTGCTGGAGCTTCTCAAACTATGGCAACTCAAAATGGAATGCGTATTATTATGGTTGCATTACCAATTATTTTAGTGCTAATAAGTTATATTATTTATAAAAAGTATTACAAATTAAACGGAGCGTACTATCAAAGAATTATGAATATAATCGCTTTAAGGAAAGAAGAAAATCAGATGATTCTTGATGATGTAACGGAAGATATAAAAAATTCAAATGAACCGATTATTGATTTAAAGGAGAAGAAATATGCCAATTAAATTTCATAAAACAACTAAGATATTTCATTTATATAATCAAGAGATAAGTTATATTTTTAAAATTTTAAAAAATAATCAATTAGGACAACTTTATTATGGTAAAGCAATCAAAGATCGTGAAAATTTTGATCATTTATTTGAAACTATGCAGCGACCAATGGCATCATGTGCTTTTGAAGGCGATTTAACATTTTCTTTAGAACATATTAAACAGGAATATCCTGCTTATGGCTCTGGTGATATGCGTCACCCTGCGATTGAAATCGCTCAAGCAAATGGTAGTCGAATCATTTCGTTTAACTATCAGGGGCATACTATTATAAGTGGTAAGCCTAAATTAGATAAATTACCCGCGACATATGTTGAATCACCAGATGAAGCAACAACTTTATTAATAACTTTATATGATAATATAATTGATTCAAAAATTATTTTAAGTTACACAATTTTTGAAAATATGCCGGTAATTACAAGAAATGCTTACATTGAAAATTGCGGTGAACAAAAAATAACTTTAGAGCAAGTGATGAGTATGTCACTTGATTTACCCGACAAAGAATATGAGATGATTGAATTAACAGGTGCTTGGGCTCGTGAAAGGAGCATTAAGGAGAGAAAGCTAGAGCATGGAATTCAATCTATATATTCTCTAAGAGGATGTTCAAGTAATAATTTTAATCCTTTCATCGCTTTAAAGCGTGAAAATTGTAATGAATATGCTGGTGAGGTTTTAGGATTTAGTTTTGTATATAGTGGGAATTTTTTAGCTCAGGTTGAAGTTGATACTTATGATGTTACAAGAGTGATGATGGGAATACATCCCCACTGTTTTAGCTGGAGTCTTGAAAAAGGAGAAAGTTTTCAAACTCCGGAAGTAGTCATGGTGTATTCAAATGATGGACTAAATAAAATGTCACAAACTTACCACAAACTTTATCAAAGACGATTGGCTCGTGGGAAATATCGTGATCAAGTACGACCTATTTTAGTTAATAATTGGGAGGCAACGTACTTTGATTTTGATGAAGAAAAAATTATGGATATTGCTGGAACTGCTCAAAAATTAGGAATCGAGTTATTTGTTCTTGATGATGGCTGGTTTGGTAAACGTAATAATGATGTTGCAGGGTTAGGTGACTGGTATCCGAATTTACAAAAATTACCAAGTGGAATTAGTGGTTTATCAAGAAAAATAAATAATCTGGGAATGAAGTTTGGTTTGTGGTTTGAACCAGAAATGGTCAATAAAAATTCTGATTTATATCGTAATCATCCACAGTGGATTTTAGAAACACCAAACCGTCCTAGTAGTCATGGACGTAATCAATTTGTATTAGATTTTTCAAATCCAGAAGTCGTTATTTATGTTTATAATATGATGACAGAAGTAATTGATAAAGCAAATATTTCTTATATTAAATGGGATATGAACCGCTGTATGACAGAAGTTTACTCTAGTTGTCACGATAGTGAGAGTCAGGGACGAGTTATGCATGAATATATTTTAGGAGTGTATCAGTTATATGAATTGTTAACAAATCGTTTTCCTGAAATTTTATTTGAATCTTGTGCTAGTGGTGGTGCTCGTTTTGATCCAGGAATGATGTATTATGCACCACAATGTTGGACCAGTGATGATACTGATGCGCTAGAACGTTTGAAAATCCAATATGGAACATCAATGGTATATCCTGTTTCGAGTCTTGGAGCTCATGTATCGGCAGCGCCAAATCATCAGTTGTTGAGAAATACACCGATTGAAACAAGGGCAAATGTTGCTTATTTTGGTACTTTTGGATACGAATTAGATCTTAATAAATTAAACATGGATGAACAGATAAAAGTTAAAGAACAAATCACCTTTATGAAGGACTATCGGGAGATTATTCAGTTTGGAACGTTTTACCGTTTAAAAAGTCCATTTGAAGGTAATGAGACTGTTTGGATGGTTGTATCACAGGATCAGAATACTGCTATTATTGGATATTATCGTACTTTGCAGGAAGTTAATGTTGGTTACCGTCGTGTAAAGCTGTTGGGATTAGATCCGGATAAAGAATATCATGTTAATCTTAATAATACAGTTCATTATGGTGATGAATTAATGAACTTGGGTTTAATTACAACTGATAGTTCTTGCGGTGAAAATAAAGAAAAATACGATGGGACTAATGGAGATTATTTATCTAGAATCTACGTATTAAAAGCAAAAATATAATAATCCTGAGTAAACCTCACCAGTTGGATAAGACAGGCTTAAGTGTAGAGCTATTCTACGGTAAACCGTTATTCTAGCTTGTGGGGTATTTATATATCAAAGAGAACTGTTTAGATGAGAAGTTTTTAATCAGATTTAAAATAGTTTATAGGTATGGATTTAGAATATTATAATCAAAAAGTCATAAATTAAAAGGATTGATTTCTTTATAAAGAAATCAATCCAAATATTTAATTATTATATTTAATTACATCTTTTTAAAATAGTTATATTAATTCTTATTAGTAATTTTCACACATTCTTTCAAAAAAGGCTTTAGGATATCCGCATGTAGGACAATGTTCAGGTGCTTCATCTCCTTCATAAATGAATCCGCATTGACGACATTTCCATCCTTTTGGGGCATCGCCTTTGAATGTTGTGCCGTTTTTATATGATTCTAATAATTTTAGATAACGTTTCTCATGGGATTTTTCAACGATAGCAACATTTTCAAATTTAATTGCTAATTCTTCAAAACCTTCTTCACGTGCTTCTTGGGCCATTCTTGCATACATTTCAGTCCACTCTTCATTTTCACCTGCAGCGGCTGCTTCTAGATTTTCATCAGTTGTTCCAATTCCATGAAATGCGGCAAACCACATTTTAGCATGTTGTTTTTCTTGATCAGCTGTTTCTTCAAAAATTGCAGCAATTTGCTCTAATCCTTCTTTACGAGCTGCTTCAGCAAAGAAAGTATATTTATTACGAGCCATTGATTCACCAGCAAAGGCTTCCATTAAATTCTTTTCAGTTTTTGTTCCCGCATATTTACTAGTACTAGTTTCTGCTACTGCTTCAAATTTTTCTTTTGGAGCTTTACAAACCGGACATACCCAATCAGTATCTAAATCATTCCACTTAGCATCTTGAGTAGCTTCATCATAAATAAATCCACAAATTTTACAAACGTATTTCATCTTCTTTTCCTCCAAATTTATTAAATAGTAATCATTACTATTTAATTATAACGCTTATTAAATTAAAAAGCAATTTATATTTTATTAATTTATGAATCTTTATTTGATATATGTTTAAATTAGCTTTTTTCATTACAAGGAATTTTTTAGTAGTTTATTAATTAAATCTTTCTCACGTCATTTTTAGCATTTTTCAATAACTTGTTTAAAAAGTTTCTAGTATATAAACTTTGAGGTAGCATAAATCTTGATTTACGAGCAATGTCTTCATTTATTAATCGGTTAGATTTGACTAGAGTGTTAGCTATTTGCTTAATAACAGGATTGCTTGTTTGTTTTGAAAGATTTTGAGCTATTACTTCTTGTTTTGCTTTACTTCAGGTTAAATAACCTAACTCATTAAGCATTTTAACTTCTTTATTTCGTGGTGGATAGTCATAAGGGACCATAGAAATGGCATTTAATCACAGGTGTGCGTTAATACATTTTGAAGCCTTAATTTGATCATCTTGTGTATCACTTGCTCTGGTAGGACAAACGTATAAATGAAGGTAATCTTTAGTGTATCGGTGAATATTTCCTTTTGCTCTCGTTTTCACATTATTGGCTTCTAACAATTTTAAACTTGTCATTTTGTAAATTGGACAAAATTCAGGTGGAAAGATCTAGTATAAACAAATTCGCAAATACTACTTAACTTTTCTAATTCTTTTAAATGGGTAATAGTAATCATTATTAATATATTATAATTGCAATTACTTACATGAATAAAAGCAATAATAATTAATAAAAAGAATAGATTGATCTAATAATCTATTCTTTGCGTTCATGAGGATCATTCATTCTTGAATTATCAACTAATTTAAATTGTTTACGATAATCACGTGGTGCCATTTGATGTGAATTACTAAATGCTTTTGAAAAAGATAATTGGTTAGAATATCCGCAAGAGAAGGCAATTTGATTAATTGTAAGATCAGTATTAGTAAGAAGATCTTCGGCGCGCATCATTCGATACTTTAATAAAAATTCTTGTGGTGATAAATGAAGATGCTTTTTAAATAATGTTGTTAGATAACTGCGGTTGAGAGAAAGGTAATCAGCAATCTCGTTGACTGTTACCATTTCCTGGTAATTATTTTGAATATATTCAATTGCTTTATCAACATATGGATTGTAGTTAGGGGCTACATTATCATTATAAGTAATATTAGCACTTTTGGCTAAAAAACTAAAAAAGGTATACAGTTGTCCTTGAATAAATAACTCGTTACTATAGCTTAGTTTATTGTGTGCAAGAATAGCAATCGTTGTTTCTCTCAATTCATTGATATAATCACAATGAACTACAAGATTATGTTCATCTAAATTACATCGTTTTAAATATTGACGAGTTTTAGAACCATCAAAGCTGATCCATAAATATGTCCAAGGTTCATGTTGGTCGGCTTGATAATAAGTGACAACGTTTGGCATTATTAAAAAAGCATCACCTGCTTTAATCTGATATACTTGGTTGTTAACGTGATATTCACCTTGACCGGAGAGACAGTAATGTAATAGATAATTTGGACGAACAGCTGGACCATATGAATAATTAGGTTTACATTCTTGCATCCCGCAAAATTTCAAGTAAAAATCTTCAAAAGATTTATTCTCTAATTCTAAATATGAGTACATGGAAATACCTCCTTTATCAATTATACCAAATTAATAATTAGATGTGTTCTAAATATAGGCATATTTCATATAAATAATACGAAGAGAGGAGTTTACAATGGAAACGAAAAATATCTTACATGATATCGCAAAAAGGTGCGATGGGGACATATATTTAGGGGTGGTTGGACCGGTTCGAAGTGGGAAATCTTCATTTATCAAACGTTTTATGGAAATGGCGGTCATTCCATATATCGAAGATAAAGATGCAAAACTGCGTGCCATTGACGAATTGCCACAGTCTGGTAAAGGTAAAATGATTATGACTGTAGAACCTAAATTTATTCCTAATCAAGCAGTAGAAATGTTAATGGATGAGAATTTTAAAGTTAATGTCCGACTAGTTGATTGTGTTGGTTATGTTATTGAAGGAGCAAAAGGATATCAAGATGATCAAGGAATACGCTATGTTAAAACGCCTTGGTATTTAGAATCAATTCCATTTGATCAAGCAGCCAAAGTCGGAACGAAAAAAGTTATACAAGATCATTCAACAATTGGAATCGTTATAACTAGTGATGGTAGTATTTGTGATATTCCAGGAGCTAATTATAATGAAGCGACTGATAGTATTGTTGAAGAACTATTAGACATTGATAAGCCGTTTATTATTATAATTAATACTAAAGATGTCAACAGTCCTGCTTGTAAAAAAGAGTATGAACGTTTAACCGCTAAATATGATGTTCCAGTTCTATCTATGGATGTTACAAATATGGAAGAACCACAAATTGTTTCATTATTAAAAGATGCATTATATGAATTTAAAATCAGTGAAGTACGTATCGAGGTACCTAAATGGTTAGCAATGATGTCAAATAGTCATTGGTTAAAACAAACATTAGATACATCATTAAAAGAATCATTACAATCAATTAAAAAGTTTAAAGATGTAGAACGGATTGGTGATACGATCAGCGAATATGATTTTGTTGATAAAGCTTACTTAACAGGAATAGATACAACTACTTCAAGTGCTACTTTAAAAATTGAAGAACGTGAAGGGCTATATAATGAAATATTAGAAGAAATAATTGGCGATAAAGGATTTGATCAGGCAACTTTCTTAACCTTTATTCAAGAACTAGTAGATATAAAAAAAGAATATGAAGGTTTTTCAAATGCTATTAGAATGGTAAAGCAGACAGGATATGGTTATGCAATTCCAAAGTTAGATGAAATTGAGTTGAGTGATCCAGAAATTATTAAACAAGGACCTCGTTATGGGATGAAACTTGTTTCTAAAGCAGGAACTACTTATATGATCAAAGTTGATATTGAAAGTACTTTTGAACCAATTATTGGATCGAGGGAACAAGCAGAAGCATTTATTGAATATTTGAATTCTAGTGGAAATGATAAACAAGCGATTTTTGATTGTGATGTATTTGGTCGTAAACTTGGTGATTTGATTGAAGAAGGTATGTATATTAAGCTAAATGCAATCCCTGAAAATGCCAGTTTAAGACTGCATGATATTTTGTCAAAAATTGTTAATAAGGGCAAAAGTAATGTAATTGCAATTGTGCTATAAAAGTGCTTGAAATCGGTACTTTTTAATGTTATACTTTCGAAGTATTAGAATTATGGAGGTTGTTATGAACAAGAAAGAGTTAGTCGAAACAGTATCTAAAGAAAGAAACTTAACTAAAAAAGATGCCGAAATTTTAGTAGACACAGTTTTTAATACAATTACGCGTAGTGTTGTTGAAGGAGATAAAGTTTTAATCTCTGGATTTGGAACATTTAAAGTAAATGATCGTAAAGCTCGCAAAGGAATTTCACCAAAAACTCAAGAAGAAATGGTCATTCCTGCAAGCAAGACAGTTACATTCAAACCTAGTAATCGTTTGAAAGATGCAATGAATTAATCATTGCATTTTTATTTTATTAATAATAAGTTAATAATATAGTGTATAATAGAGTGTAAAGGAGTTGATATATATGCCATTTTATTATTTTCCAATGAATAGCTATTATATGTTTGGGTATTTATTAGTTATTATTGGATCATTAATTATGATATATGGTCAAATAAAAGTTAATAGTGCATATAAACGCTATGAAAGAATCCCCAATAGCCGAGGTATAACCGGAGCGATGGTTGCACGAGAAATTTTAGATCGAAATGGATTGAGTGATATTCAAATTCATGTTGTTAATGGAAAATTATCTGATCATTACAACCCTCGAAATAAGACAATCAATTTGTCACGTGAAATTCATGATGGAACATCGATTGCGGCACTTGCGGTAGCTAGTCATGAATGTGGGCATGCAATCCAGCATTTAGTTGGTTATAAGCCGCTCGTATTTAGAAATGCTATCTTGCCATTATGCAATGTTGGACAATATTTGGGATGGATTGCTGTATTTATTGGTTTGATCATGGGAAATACAAGTGTTGCTTGGATCGGAGTATTTTTAATGGGAGGAATCTTGTTATTTCAAATTGTTACTTTGCCAGTAGAATTTGATGCTTCTTCAAGAGCATTAAGAATCTTAAAAGCTAACTATCTCACTACCGATGAATATAGTGGGGCTAAATCAATGTTATCAGCAGCGGCGTTTACTTATGTGGCAGCGATGTTGTCGACGGTACTGTCATTATTAAGAATTGTATTGATCGTTATAGGTAATGATCGTGATTAAAAATCTCTTTTAGAGATTTTTTCTTTTATATTATGATAATTGATAGTATAATAATTAAGCGAGGAAAGTTGGTGTTATTTTGAAATTTTTACGAAAAAATCGTTTTAATATATTAATTGTTTTTTTAGTTTTAGTTTTAATAGTTGTTAGTTTTTATATGCTTTGGGTTCATGTTCCCTATTCAAAACATAAAAATGAGATTACAAGTATTGAAAATGTTATTGTTAAAGAGAATAATTATAGTAATGTTAAGTATTTTGACCGCTATAATAGTGATAAAAGTTACTATATTATTCGTGCAACCAAGGGCAAAAAACAACAATATGCAGTTTTTGATGAAAAATATAAATTAATTAAATCTTATAGTGGTGATGTAGTGGATCAACAAGTATGTATTAACGCATTTAAAGAAAAATATAAACAGGAGCCAAGTGAAGTTTCAGTTGGTTATGAAAATGAAATCTTTGTCTATTGTTTAATGTATCAAGGAAAGGATTCACTGGTTTATGCTTTTTATGGAATTGATAATGGGGAATTCGTAAAGGCATATCGAATTGATAATGGATAGAATGATGTTAAAGAGTTTAGTTGAAAGTAAATGCATTAATATTGAACGACTACTGGTGTTAAGCGCAAAGGAATTAAAGATTGACGGTAATGAATGTCATATTTTGCTGCTTATTTATACTTTAATGGAAGCAGGGATCAAGACAGTAACGCCACAGATGATTCAAAATTATTCGATGTTGACAAGTCATGATCTTAATAAGGTGCTACAAAGTTTATTAAATAAAAAACTTATTTATAACCGAGCTGGTTCAATTAGTTTGAATCATCTTGAAGATAAACTATTACAAGATCATGAATCAGCGAGTGCTAAACAAGAGGAGGAGAGTCTTAATATTGTTACTATTTTTGAAGAACAATTTGGACGACCTTTATCACCAATTGAATTAAATATTATTAAAGATTGGAAAGAAAGCGATTATAGTGATGAAATGATTGTTAAAGCCTTAAAAGAGGCAGTGAAGAGCCAAGTTCTTAATTTTAGATATGTAGAAGGGATATTGAATAATTGGGCTAAAAATGGTATTAAACAACGCTATGTTGAAAGTGAACAACCACAGCGAAAAGTTCCAATTAGTGAATATAAATGGTGGGAAAATGAATAAAGAAAAAACTAACCGAGTATTAGAATATTTTGATGAATTGTTTCCAGATGCTTATTGTGAACTTAATCATGAAAGTGATTTTCAATTATTGGTTGCAGTAATGTTATCAGCACAAACAACAGATAAAAAAGTTAATCAGTTGACAGAAAATTTATTCAAAAAATATCCGACTGTTGAAGCAGTAAGTCAAGCTAGTTTACCGGAATTAGAGCAGGATATTAAAACCATTGGACTTTATCGAAACAAAGCTAAAAACTTACTAGCATTATCACATGTTTTAATTGAGCAGTTTGATGGTATTGTACCAAGTGATCAAAAACAATTAGAGAGTCTACCGGGGGTAGGTCGTAAAACAGCAAATGTTGTGCGTTCTGTAGCATTTGATATACCAGCCTTTGCAGTTGATACGCATGTTGAAAGGATTTCTAAACGATTAGGCTTTGCTAAAAGAGATGACAATGTTTTAACTGTTGAAAAGAAACTATGTCGTTCTATACCAAGAAATAGATGGAATAAATCCCATCATCAATTTATTTTCTTTGGAAGATACTTTTGTAAAGCAACTAACCCTAGTTGTACAGAATGTAAACTGTTTGATATGTGTAAGGATCCGATTAAAAATAAATACTTATAGGCGCCTGAGGATGTCTTTTTAATAAAAAATATCAGCTTTATTAAAAGCTGATATTTTTATTATTATTCTCCAGGGTTTGAATTACCACCAACAGTAAAACTGATTGAAGCACTAACTGTATTAGTACCATCACTTTCAGTGATTTTAACGGTATATTGAGCACCTGGTGTTAATGCGAATTCTTTAGTTGCACTACCTGTAAAGGTACTAGGTGAACCAATTGTTCCTCCTGAAGAATTCATAAATTGAATCGTAATCGTATTACTACTGCTTTGAGCGTTTACTTTAATTGCAACTGAACTGGTTGCTGTGGTCGAACCATTAGTAACAGAAGAACCACCGGAAGTAATTGAATAATTTACTTTATCTAATTTAGCACTTGAACCAATTGTTTTTTCGATTTTATTAGATGTTGGACTACCGCTTGAATATGCATAATATCCAACAACCTTTACTTTACCGGTTGGGGCATAATCAATCGTACCACTATTTGTAGTCAATTTAGTACTATATAAAAGATTATTTGATTCATCATAGACTTCAACAACATAGACAATGTCAGGATTTGCAGGTTCATAGGCGGTAAAGCTAACATCTATTTTACCATTACCATTAATAGAAGCCTCGAATGCTGATAAAGTATTAATTTCAGGGTCTTTAGCTGCTGTAGTTGGACCATATCCTGTTTTAGCCCATCCTGTTAAGATTTGACTAGCAGGTGTATTAGCAGTCGGACTATCATATGTTCCCGCAACAACTTGAATTTGTTCAACACCAGATGGTTGCTCAGGATATGATTTTTTGTCGGTTGTATTTTTTTGTAAGTATTTTAGTAATTCAGCGACTACTTTAGCTGGATAAGCTTTATAGTCAGAAGTATTCTTACCTTTTTTGATACCTGTTGTATCAAATCCCATCCATACTGAACATGTATAGTCAGGGGTGTAAGCAGTCATCCATAAATCTCGGCTCTTACCTGCTTTAACATATGGACTAGTACTGTCCCAGTTAGACGTTCCTGTCTTAGCGCCAACGTTATCAAGTCCGCTTAGTGATGAATAACTTCCTGTAGTACTGCTTGAATAGCTTAACATTGTTTCACGAATCATGAAAGATACGTCTTCACCAATGCTTTGAGTAACATTTTTTTGCAATTCTTCATCAATTTTGACGGTTTTATTTGTTTCGACAACTTCAACATAGTTGATTGTATGAGATTCGATATAATTACCATTATTTGCAATCGTTGCATATGCACCAGCTAATTCAACTGGACTTACACCGGTTTTCCAGCCACCGATTGCATAAGTATCACTTAATTCTTTATCTTGGTCAGACATATCGATACCAACAGATTCCATGTCTTTAATAATCGCATCGCTGCCAGCTGCTTTTTTTACTTCTTGGAAAGTTGTAATGGCTGGGATATTCCATGAATTAAGCAGGGCATCAGAAATACTCATTGAACCATGGTACTGACCATCCCAGTTTTTAATTGTTTTACCGCCTAGAGTCAATGGCTCGTCTTTAACAGTATTAACAGTACTCCAATTTAGATATTTGTAGGCAAGACCATAGTCTAATAGTGGTTTCATTGATGAACCAGGCTGTTGTTTTACGGTAGCTTTATTTAAATCACCGGATTTGTAGTTATGTCCACCGATAACGGCGATGATCCGACCATCTTGAGTAGATTGAACACTACCACCCATTTGCATATCTTCATCGCTATATTTATAAGTTTCACCATTAGCCATTGCTGTAGCCATTTTTTGTACTTCTTGATTGCAATATGTATAGATATTCATTTGAGTTTCTGCAGGGTCCAAGCCAGTTTTTTCTTTAACTTCTTTAGTGACGATATCTACATAAGCAGCTAAAGCATCGTCAGAAGAAGTAATACCTTGTGATAAAGTATTTTCGACTTTTACTTGTTTTGCTAAATCACATTCTTCCTGAGTGATGTACCCATGATCAACCATTAAATTTAAAACTGTTGCTCGACGTTGAGTCGCTTTTTCTAAATTATAATATGGATCATATGCACTTGGCGAATTCAATGTTCCTGCTAATAGAGCGGCTTCTGGAAGCGTAAGTTGTGAGACATCTTTGTTAAAATAGTATTTACTAGCTGCAGCAATTCCGATTGAGCTAGTGCTGCGGCCAAAATAAATTTTATTTAAATATAAAGTAATTATTTCTTCTTTACTAATTTCTTTAGTTGCCTGAATTGCAAGAATGATTTCACTTAGTTTACGCGTATAAGTTTGTTCTTCTTTTGGAAAGTAAGATTTTTTAATTACCTGTTGAGTAATTGTTGATCCTCCCCCACGAATACTTAAATGAGCTAAGTTAGTGATCATTGTTTTAGCAATACGTGGTAAATCAAAACCGTTATGTTCAAAGAAACGAGAATCCTCTGCGGCAACAACGGCATCAATCAATACTTGTGGTAAATCCTCATAAGTAACGTTTTCACGTTTACCATTTGTGTCACTACCAAATGTATACATTAATTCACCATTAATATCATACATCTTACTCGCTTCCCCAGAAAGTAATTTTTTAGCTGAGAAATCATCGGTTTCTTTGTATACTGACCAGGCAAAGAAGCAACCCATGCCTAAACAGACTATTAAAATTACAACTACTAGAGATGTAGCGACTTTTTTCCAATTTAATTTTTTCTTTGTTTTTCTTTTTCTTGTAGGGCTATCTGTCATTTTCGTGACCTCCTAAATAATACTGATCAATTATCTTTAAATAATCTAAGCGGGGATTAAATCCCTGTTCAATTAAATGTCCCTTTTCTTTAACCGTTTGATAAGAGATAGATTTTTGATCAGGTTGATAGTATGCATCAATTACATATGATGCATTAACTAAGTATACCTCATTTAGATGGGTAAAAGCAATAATTACAAAAGCAATTCCCTGGTGTTCAATCACGCTTTTTAAATGTTCGATTTGATGAACACTAATATTCGTAAAAGGAAAATTCTGTTTTTTAGTTTCTTTTGCTTCAAAATCCAGATATTTACCTTTATATATCCCATTATAGTCGGTGGTTGAAGGAGTCTTAAAATATGCTTCAACAATTCTAGCTGCAGACCTTTTAGGATAATCTACTTTAACAATCTGAATCGGGGTAGGTTTTTTATGAATATTTGCGATTTTTCTAGCTAAATAATATTTATTAGTCAAATTTAAATCTTCTTCTAAATTCATTCCCCGATGACGAGTATTTAACTTTCCATCAATTAGCTTTGTTTGATGAACAGTTGTTTTTTTCATATTTGGATAATTAACCATGCTTGCTCCTTTTTATTACTTTACGAAGGTATTATACCATATCTGTCTTAAAATATCATAGTATCTTATGAGTTTCCAAAACATTGTCAATTTAAGTAAAATCACTAACATTATGTTAATAATCGATTAATCGCTTGCATTTAAGACAATTTTTTGTTTCAATATAAAGTAGAGATAAGGAGTTGATAAACTTGGAAAAGAAAGTAATGTTAAGCCCTAAAAAGATAATAGCTAAAGAATTCAAAGTAGATTTTAAAGGATATAATGCTGAAGAAGTAGATCATTTTTTAGATATGGTTGTAAATGATTATGAAGCTTTTGCAGCTATGTTAAATGCTTCGTATGATAAGATTGATCAACTGGAAGCGCGTTTAAGCGAACAAAAGATCAAGATTGCTAAACTTGAAAGAGAAAAGGCTCTTCAAGATGATAATATCCATGCGATGGAAGAAAATCTTTCTACAAACGTTGATATTTTAAAAAGATTATCGTTATTAGAAAAAGTCGTATTTAATCAGAATAGATAATTGTTAATAAGACACTTTATAAGCAATAAAGTGTCTTTTATTATGATGTAAAAGGGTTTTGACAGTAAAAATATCGATGTCAAAAGTTTTTGATAGACAATTAAGGGGATAAATGTGATGATGCAATCAGGAGGAAGGATTAATGGAAATTGCAAAGAAAATTAAAACAGCTCGTATAAAAGTTGAGCTAACTCAAGTGCATGTAGCTGATGAGTTGCAAGTATCAAGACAGACAATTTCAAATTGGGAAAATGCTAAAACTTATCCAGATATTATTAGTATTATTAAATTAAGTGATCTATATCAAATTAGTTTGGATGAACTATTGAAAGGTGATGATAAGATGATTGAACATTTGAATGAAAGTACCAATATTGTTAGTAGTAATAAAAAATTAATTTGTGTTGCTATAATTAATATTATTTTATTTTTTGGCTTAGTTATTTTTAATACTATAATTTCAAATAATAAATATTTACTGGCAAGTGTCCTGGTGATTGCTATGTGTAGTATTGCTGCTTTATTTTATCAGGTAATAAAAAAATTTTAGGAGAAAAGAAAATGAAATGGTATGAGATAATATTAGTTTTTATTGTTCTGCCTGGAGCCGTAAATACAGCTTATCAAGTTTTTAAGATAGCAGAGCTTGATGCTCGAAGTCGAGGGTTAAAACACCCTAAATTTTTAGGATTTATAGCGATTGGAGGACAAAATTCTAGCGGGCTGATTTTGTATTTAATTGGTCGCCATAAATATCCATCGACATTATCAAATCAAGATAGAGAAGTAATGAATTCACGAAAAAAGAAGGTTGGGGTCGGTTTGATTTTTATTGTCAGTGGGGCAATTGGACTGATTATTAATAAGGTATTGATAGGATAAAAATATATCTGGGGGTGACTTCTAAAGGAAAATTAGAGGAAAGCCTCTTTTTTTGTTATAAAAATACTCTTAAAGTTTAGTTGTTTAAACTCTAAGAGCACTTTTAATTAGATATTCTATTATAAATTATTATCAAACATTAGATTCTCATTTATTAATAATTGAATAATCTTTTCAAAAAGGTGGTGATAAACAAAGCTGAAAATACTACCGGCGATATTGGCAACGATTCTAATGATGATTGCATTTAAAAATCCAAATAAATCAATGGTGATTGCTAAGGCGCCAAAACAGTTGAAAACGGTCTGCCAATGATAACTGCCGCTAAAACCTACCATGATTCCTCCTAAAATCCCTGCTAACCCTAAATATTCTTTAGGAACTATTGTAAATAGTATCCCAAAAATTATACTGCCAACAACAACAAAAAGAGCACGATGTTTAAATTTATAGATAATTTGTTCATGATCGATGTTGATTATTGACATACATGCAAATGCAATCCACATAGTTCTTGAAAAATTAAGCATTTCTCCAAGAAAAATAACCAAGGCAATCGCACTGCTGATTTTTAGATACCAAAATGTTCGCTTGCTAGGACTAAAAAAATCTTTAAGAATGTCTTTGAAGTTAAGTTTCATCGTTTGTTGATAGTGACAATGATAATAGACAAGTGCTGTAAAGATGGCTGCAACCATCATGGCAATAATCCGCAGAGTATAACTGTTTTCGCTGACATCGTTTCCCCATAAGAGAATATAACCAAGAATAAAGGTAAAATGGTTAGCGTAACTAACTTGATGACTTGTAAGTATTAAGATTAGTAGTAAAGCGCTAAAATTTATTAATAACCCAAAGCCCAATGGGACTATATTGGCTAAATGCGGAGCAATAGCACATATTACAAAACTGGCAATTAGGGCTAATGTACTTTGTTTAATATTAAAATCTAAATCAGTAAAGCGAAGAGATAATACTGCCAACAGACCGATTATTCCTACTGAACTATTTTCATTTCCAAAAAGTGTTGTAAAAAAAGTGATAAAGATAATACAAAAGGCTAAGCAGAAAATATTTCTTAGGATCATTGCTGCAATATAACGATGTTTATCTTTTTTTGTAGGTGTATCACTAATTGCAGCTTTTAAGTTTTTAACATTTAATTGCATTGCTTGATAAATAGTCATTATTGTCCTCCTTTTAAGGTTATATTAGATTTTTTTATTAAGTTGATTAATTGTGTAAAATCATCAGATGGTAATTTCTTTTTTAATTGATAGATGGGTTCTAAATAATAAGTATATATATCATCAAGATGTTTTCTTCCTTGTGCAGTTATTTTTAAACAATAACTACGTTTATCAAATGGGTGTGGACTTTTAAGTAACAGTTCTTTTTTATTTAATTGCTCAATAAGACGGCTTACTAATGGTTTTGATACACCCATTCGTTTGCTGATAATAATAGGGGTAATTATTTCATCATCGATAATTAGTATTGATAATAAATCTAGTTCGTCTTTAGTAAGAACATTTTTTGGCTTACCTCGGCGATTTAATAAATGCGAAAACAAACGAATTTCTTGTGAGTAATTTATCATTTTTATCCATTCTGGTTCTTTCATAATTCCACCTCTTAGTTAACTTTATTAACTATATATTATTCATAAAAAAAGAATTGTCAATAACGTCAATTTAAAAAATAACAATTTTTTTATTTTAGGTGTATACAACATTCTTGAGGTGCGATTGCATGGTAGGGATGGAAAATATTTGGATAGGAACTGGAAGTTTGGAAATCACTGAATAAAGCGCTTTGAGTAACTATTAGAATAATAGTTCTGATTAATTTGCAACTTTTAGCAAGATGATATTGAATCGAATAGCTGATAGGATGGAAGTAACAGAGGTTTTTGATAAAAATCTTGGTGTAAGTAATTTAGGTAAAATCGTTATATTGAATTTAATCATCGTGGTGTTGATAAAGTGAAAGAAATGAAGTTGAAAATAGTGTAGCAAGGATTAAAGTGGAATATGATTATATAACTAAAGCATCTAATAAGGAAGGCTATTGCAAAAGTAATTGATAAATTTGTTTTATCACGACTGTTTGAAAAATAATACTTGTTTTCTATTTCGAAATAAGTAAAATATAATAGACTCGTAGAAAACGATTGCTACAAAAGTAGAGGAAAGTCCAGGCTTCCACAAGCTGCGATGCTTGTAGTGTTTGTATGTGACGAATCAATAAGTCACAGTAGCGTGAGCTAACGACGGGCCTAAGACCTAAGCGTAAGTATGGTTGATAAGCCGTAAAGTGCCACAGAGACTATTCTAATCGAAAGATTAGCTGAAAAGAGGTAAACTCTGCAAGGAAGAAACCCAAATTTGGTAGGGGAATCGTCTAAACGGAAATGAACGCGAAGGCGGATGCATGTGCATAGATAAATAATCGTTTGAAAAACAGAACTTGGCTTACAAAACGAGTCGTTATTTAGCTGAATATTTTCAGCTTTTTTATTTGTCTATTTTTTTATCCTCGTTTATAATTATTAAAGAGGTATGAATATGAATAAACATGATAAAACAAGATATGTATTTGCTCAAGCAATTAAAGGTTTAATTAAGGTTCATCCCTTGGATAAAATTGCAGTAACTGATATTGTTACACGCAGCGGGATGACGCGTCAGACATTTTATCGCTACTTTAAAGATAAATATGACTTGGTTAACTGGTACTTCGAAAAGCTGGTTTTAAAGTCATTTCGTCAAATGGGCGATGGGTGTTCTTTACAAGAGGCTTTACAATTAAAGTTTGCTTTTATTAAAAGCGAACATTCCTTTTTTAAAGAAGCATTTAAATCTAATGATTATAATAATCTGGTTAATTATGATTTTAATTGTATATATGAGTTTTATAAAAACATCATTGAGAAGAATTTGGGGCAATCAGTTACTGCTGATATTGATTTTTTGTTAAAGATGTATTGCAAAGGATCGATTGATATGACCGTTGAATGGGTATTGAGTGATATGCCGATTAGTATAGATGATATTGTAAAATTATTGATTGAAGCATTACCGCAACGGTTAGAGCCATTTATTTTAAATATAAAAAAGTAAGGAGACATACTTTTTTATTACTGCAACTAAATTGCATGACAATCACGAAAATGTTACAAACGCTTACATCTGTAACTTGAATATATTGAAAAATCCATGTTAAAATTTTATCAAGAAATAAAACAAAAGGAGATTTTAATATGGCAAACAGATTTATTTTAAATGAAACAAGTTATCATGGAAGTGGTGCTATCAGGGAAATCGTAACTGAGGTAAAGGCTCGTGGCTTTAAAAAAGCAATGGTATGCTCAGATCCGGATTTAATTAAATTTGGAGTTACTAAAAAAGTCACAGACTTATTAGATGCAGCAAATTTAGACTATGTAGTTTATTCTGATATTAAACCAAATCCAACTATTGAAAATGTTCAAAGCGGTGTAAAAGCTTTACAGGAAGCCAAAGCGGATTATATGATCGCTATTGGTGGAGGTTCTTCAATGGATACTGCTAAAGCGATTGGAATCATTGATAAAAATCCTGAATTCAGTGATGTAAGAAGTCTTGAAGGTGTAGCTGAAACTAAAAATCCTTGTACACCTATTTTGGCTGTTCCCACAACCGCTGGGACTGCAGCTGAAGTTACAATCAATTATGTAATTACTGATGCACAAAAAGATCGAAAGATGGTTTGTGTTGATCCTCATGATTTACCAGTTGTTGCATTTGTTGATCCAGACATGATGGCAAGTATGCCGAAAGGATTGACTGCTGCTACAGGAATGGATGCTTTAACTCATGCTATCGAAGGTTATATTACCGCAGGAGCATGGGAAATGAGTGATATGTTCCACATTAAAGCGATTGAAATTATTGCTCGTTCATTAAGAGGTGCTGTTGAAAATACTCCTGAGGGTCGTGAAGGTATGGCATTAGGACAATACATTGCTGGAATGGGATTTTCAAATGTTGGTTTAGGAATAGTTCACTCAATGGCTCACCCATTAGGTGCTTTATACGATACACCTCATGGAGTGGCTAACGCGATTATTTTACCAACAGTAATGGAATATAATGCTCCTGCAACAGGGACTAAGTATAAAGATATTGCTGAGGCAATGGGTGTTGATACTACAGGAATGGATCAAGAAGCATATCGTAAAGCTGCTGTTGATGCGGTAAAAAAATTATCTCAAGATGTGGGAATTCCAGCTGATTTAAAAGAAATTGTTAAAGTTGAAGATCTTGACTTTTTATCACAATCAGCATATGATGACGCTTGCCGCCCTGGTAATCCACGAGAAACTAGCGTTGCTGAAATTAAAGAATTATATCAATCTTTATTATAATAAGTATTAGAAAAAGGCTGTAAGTTTTGTACCAGTATTCTGATAGTTAGATTTTTGAGCTAACTTTTGGGGGTCACATCAATCCATAGCCTTTTTTTTGATTTTGTGATTTAATGTGTTTGTTAAAAATTACTTGACCGTTTATATTGTCAACTTGTAGACTAATAAATGGATTAAAAAAATTACTCAATTAATTTCAATTAGTTTATAAATAGTTTATATTTATAAAGTATCATATATAAGGTGGTTTTTTTAAGGTATATTTTTTTAAAGTCTTTCATAAAATAAATATGATTAGGTTATTGTCATAAATAATAATTATGATATAATTTATGTGTTTATTATAGGCTTTTTTATAATTATGGAAAAAAGGAGGATAGCTCATGGAAAATATTAGTGAACATGTTAGACGAGAACGTGAGGCTAGAGGGGTCACGATTGAAGAGTTGGCCAAAGGAACATTTATTTCAGTAGCTGTCTTAAAAGATATAGAATCAGGTAAGTTTGACAAATATAAAGGTGACGAATTATATTTGAAAATGTATTTACGGAAAATTGCTAAATACCTAGGGTTAGAAGAAAAAGAATTAGATGCTGAATTTGAAGCACTGACACAAGAAATTCAGTTAGAAGAAATTCGTCAAGAGGATTTAAATAAACGGTTAGTTGAAGAAAATAAAAAGAACATTACTATTTCTGGTAAGGTAAGTGATACATTTAAAGATTTAAAAAATGTAAAACCTAAAAAATCTATCTCTAATAAACGTGTTTATGAAGATCGCTATTTGCTTAGATATTTTAAATATGCTTTAGTTGGTGTGGTTTGTGTGGCCATCATTTTTGTTGTTTGGTATGCAATCGTTGCAGGGCGTTCTAATACTGAAGCGCCAGATTTTAAAGATAACAATACACCAACTGTCGAAGGAAATAATGATGCTGGTAAACAAGACAGTGATGACAACAAAAATTCTAATACTGATGATAAAAATGAAGATGATAAGAAGGCTGAAACGCCTACAGTTGAAATAACTAAAAATGGTGAGTTAGATTATAGTATTAAACTTGATCCAAGTATGACTACTTTCAAGTTTAAAATGGAATTTGTTGGTCGGACATGGTCACAATTAAATGTCAATGGTAGTGATTATAGCGGCTTCAAGAGCGGTATTTACAATAATGCTAATAAATCAAATGCAACTGATGCAGCTCCAGAAATAGTTGAACTAGATATTCCGGTAGAGAATTTCCAAAATTTGGAATTAAAATTAGGATATTTTATGGGACATCGTTTCTACATTAACGATCAACCTCTAGAAATTGATGCAAGTGAATATGATGGGGGTAATCATACCCTTAAAATTACGCGGGTGCAATAATGAATCTACCGAATAAATTAACAGTTACAAGGGTATTGTTAGTTCCCTTCTTAATTCTTATTTATATGTTTCCGTATGATAGTGCAGGAATTACGGTTCCTGTCTATCATGTTTTGGAGACAAATATATCATTAGTAAATATTATCATTTTATTTATCTTTATTATCGCATCAATTACTGATTATTTTGATGGAAAAATAGCTCGAAAAGAAAAGTTAATAACAACATTTGGTAAATTTGCTGATCCAATTGCTGATAAGTTGTTAATTAATACGATTTTCTTATTATTGGCAAGTGACCAGACAATCAATATTATTATCCCTATTATAATGATTTCTCGGGATACTATAGTTGATGCGATTAAAATGTCAGCTGCGAGTAAACAAGTAGTCGTGGCGGCAAGTAAACTTGGTAAACTAAAGACAGTCAGCCAAATGATTGCATTAGGATTTTTATTAGTTAATAATTTTCCTTTTACTGTACTGGGAGTCGATGTAGCTAACGCTTTAGCATGGCTAGCTACAGTAATTTCAGTTATTAGCGGGATTGATTATTTCTTAAAAAATCGCGAGATGCTTACGGAGACAATGTGATGGATGAATTAGCTAAAACATTAATACAATATAATATAAGTATATCTAGTGTAGAGAGTTTTACAGTAGGTAACTTTGCTGCAATGCTAGGAAGTATTCCTGGCATTTCTAAGGTTTACAAAGGAAGTTTAGTAACATATCAAAGTACAACAAAGGAAAGACTATTAGGAATTTCGCATGAAATAATTTCAAAATATGGAGTTGTAAGTAAAGAAGTAGCTTCGTTGATGTGCGTTAATGGAAAACAAATTCTTGATAGTGATGTCTGTGTATCATTTACAGGCAATGCTGGGCCTGATGCAATGGAAGGGAAGCCAGTAGGATTAGTTTATATTGGGATTTTATACCAAGGTGTCAATATCTATGAATTGAATTTAAAGGGAACTCGTGAAGAAATCCAGAAACAGGCAATTGATTTTGTAATTCGAAAATTGAATGAAAAAATAAAAGTAAATTAGTATTTATATAGGTATATAATAGTAGGAGGATGAATATTATGGCAGAAGCAAAGACTAAAGAGAATAAAGAAGAAGCTAAAAAAGTCCAAGCTTTGGATGATGCAATTAAGCAAATTGAAAAAAAATACGGAAAAGGTTCTGTAATGAAATTAGGTGATCGCGCTGCCGTTAGTGTTGATGTAATTCCTACTGGTTCTTTAACTTTAGATTTAGCTTTAGGAATCGGCGGATATCCTAAAGGAAGAATTATTGAGATTTACGGACCTGAATCTAGTGGAAAAACAACATTGACATTACATGCCATTGCTGAATGTCAAAAACAAGGAGGACGTGCTGCTTTTATTGATGCAGAACATGCTATTGATCCTGTTTATGCGCAAAATTTGGGAGTTAATATTGATGAATTAATTCTTTCACAGCCTGATTCTGGAGAACAAGGACTAGAAATTGCTGAAACTTTGGTTCGTTCAGGTGCGATTGATTTAGTTGTTGTCGATTCGGTTGCGGCATTAGTACCTCAAGTAGAACTTGATGGTGAAATGGGTGATTCGCAAATGGGACTTCAAGCACGTTTGATGTCTAAAGCGTTAAGAAAAATTGCGGCAGAATTAAATAAATCTGAATGTACGATTATTTTTATTAATCAATTGAGAGAAAAGATTGGGATTATGTTTGGTAATCCAGAAACAACAACAGGAGGAAGAGCATTAAAATTCTATTCTTCTGTTCGGGTCGAAATTCGTCGTAGTGAAGCAATTAAATTAGGAACAGAAATTGTTGGAAATAAAGTGAATATTAAAGTTGTTAAAAATAAAGTTGCTCCACCGTTTAAAACTACACAAGTAGATATTATTTATGGTAAAGGAATTTCTCGTGATGGTGAAGTACTCGATTTGGCAGTAGAAAAAGACATTGTTGAAAAGAGTGGAGCATGGTATGCGTATAAAGGTGAAAAAATAGGTCAAGGGCGTGAAAATGCTAAGACTTTCTTAAGTACTCATAGTGAAATTATGGAAGAAATTACACAGGCAATCAAAGACTCCTTAGAGAGCGATAATAAAAGTGAGCAAGAATAAGAAAAGATAGGGCTAGAGCTGTTTGACGGCTTTACCCTTTTTATGGTTTTGTCAATAATATTTAGATGTAAAAATAGTTCTTATCAATACGATAAGAACTATTTTAATTCATCTTTGAGTTTTAAAAGAGCAGCAAATGGTGAATCTTCAACAGCAGTCTGCTGTTGTTTTTGTTGATTCATATATTTTTTCACATCACTTTTACGAGCCAGCTTATTTTTATTTTCTCGTTCTTTTTTAAAGGCGTTCATATGTTGGCGATAACCACATGT
Source organism: Erysipelatoclostridium sp. MSK.23.31 (assembly GCF_019125875.1). Taxonomy (NCBI): domain Bacteria; kingdom Bacillati; phylum Bacillota; class Erysipelotrichia; order Erysipelotrichales; family Coprobacillaceae; genus Thomasclavelia; species Erysipelatoclostridium sp. MSK.23.31. The sequence continues at coordinate 66,426 of NZ_JAHOCB010000011.1, forward strand.
TTTACAAACAAACATCTGTTTGTCACCTTTACCAACAAGTTCTAATTTTTTATGACAATTAGGACAGCGAGCATTTGTGATGATGGAAACAGATTCACGATGTTTACAATCGGGGTTAGAGCAAACAAGCATTTTTCCTTTTTTTCCATTAACTTCTAACATGAAATGATTGCATTCTGGACATTTTTTAGTAGTAAGATTATCGTGTTTGAATTTGGCTTCACTAGAACTTATTTCATCTATTAAAGAACGAGTATATTTTTTTATTTCATTAATAAAAATATTTGATTTTTGTTCTTTTTTAGCAATTTTAGCTAATTCCATTTCCCACTTTGCTGTTAACTCGGGTTCTTTAAGATCTTGTGGAACTAATTTCAACAATTGTTTTCCTTTGTTTGTAACATGAATATCATTACCACTTTTTTCAATTAAGAAGGTATTAAATAATTTTTCAATAATATCTGCTCGAGTTGCAACAGTCCCTAAACCTCCTGTGTTGACTAAAGTAGAACTTAATTGTTTCGAAGTGTTTTTTGTATAACGAACTGGATTTTCCATTGCTGATAATAAGGTTGCTTCATTAAAATAACCTGGTGGGGTTGTTTGACCAGTTGTTTTGGTTATTTCAGTGATTGGTAAAAATTGATTTTGCTTTAATGATGGTAATGTTTGATCTTCACTATCTTCTTCATGACCATAGACTTCTTTCCAGCCGATTTGGGTTTCAATTTTACCAGAAACAGTAAAAATTTCTTGATTTACAATTGCATTAATTGTTGTTTGTTCATATAGATAAGGTGGTAATAGAACTGCCAAAAATCTTTTTAAAACTAATTCGTAAATTTTTAATTCTCGATCTGTAAATGAACCTAACATAGCAGGCTGTTCAGTAGGAATAATCGCATGATGATCGCTAACTTTACTATTGTTGACAAAATGACTTTGTTTTCTTATTGGACTTTTTAATATTTTATCAATTATATTGTCATAATCCCCCCCGCGACTAGCTTCTAGACGCTCTTTTAATGTTGGAACGATATCATCGGTTAAATAGCGTGAATCAGTTCTAGGATAAGTTAATACTTTATGATACTCGTATAAATCTTGCATTGTTGCTAAAGTTTCTTTAGCAGAAAAACCATAGAGTTTATTGGCATCACGTTGTAATTCAGTTAAATCATATAATTGTGGAGCATATTTCTTTTTTGTGAAAGTTGAGATTTTTTCTATTTTTAATTTTTGATTTTGAAGTTTCTTAATAGTTTCATCTATTTTGGCTTCATTAAATAAATGTTTTTCTTTTTTGGCAGATAGCCAAGTCCAGTTAATTTGGCTACTAATGATTTCTATACCATAATAATTGCGAGGAACAAAATCTTTAATTTCTTCTTCACGAGCTGCAATCATTGCTAGTGTAGGGGTTTGAACACGACCACAAGCTAGTTGAGCGTTATATTTACAGGTAAGAGCTCGAGTAGCATTGATTCCGACGATCCAGTCAGCAATACTTCGACTATATGCGCTATGATATAAAGCTTCATATTCACGAGCATTTTTTAATTTTTTAAACCCTTCTTTGATTGCTTTATCAGTTACTGATGAAATCCATAATCGCTGCATTGGCTTTTTAATATGTGCTTTATTAATGATCCATCGAGCTACTAGTTCTCCCTCACGACCGGCGTCGGTTGCTATAATGATATCTTTAACGTCATTACGATTCATAAGGTTTTTGACGGCATTATATTGTTTAGCAGTTTTACCAATAACTACTAATTGCATTTTTTCAGGCATGATGGGAAGATCATTTAAATCCCACTTTTGATAATGTTTATCATATTTTTCAGGGTCAGCTAATGTTACTAAGTGACCTAAAGCCCATGTAACAATATATTTATTTCCTTCAAGACCACCATTAACATTTTTATTGCATTGTAGAACTCGTGCAATATCGCGTCCAACTGATGGTTTTTCTGCTAATACTAGTGTTTTTGACATTTTTTTTACCTCATTTCTTAAATATTCTATCATAATAAACTACTGATATGAAACTAAATTATAAAATGATACCGCTATCTTTTTTTTGTTGATTTAATCATAGATATTTCTCTTTTTAAAAATTATTATCTTAAAATCACCTAAAATTTGTTGTTATAGGACTTTAACAAAAAAATATCCTCGAAACACTTTTCATTGTAAATGATGTCAAAATATTATACAATATTATTGTGCTTGTCACATAATGAATTCCTATAGATTCATAAAAATAATTTACATAGAAGAAAATGGAGGACAAATATGCCAGGAAATATTGCCTTTTCTATTTTAACCTATGTTCTAGCTGTGGCTTTAGGTTTTTTTATTAATTATTTAATTAATAAATTAAAAATCTCTAAAGCTAACGTAAGTGCTGCAAAGATTATAGATGATGCAACTGCCAAAGCGGACAATCTTGTTAAAGAAGCAATTTTAGATGCTAAGACAGAAGCATATGAGTTAAAACTTCAAGCTGAAAAAGAAGCTAAAGAACAAAAACAAGAAATTAATGAACTTGAAAATAAACTTTTACAACGTGAACAAACAGTTGATCGTCGTGATATTGCTGTTCAAGGGAAAGAAGATGTTTTAGCGCAAAAAGTAGTACAATTAGACGAAAGAGAAGCCGGACTAGGTAAACTAGAAGCTGAATTAAAAGAAAAAATCAATGCTAAAATTGGTGAATTAGAAAAAATTGCTGCAATGTCAGCAAATGAAGCTAAGCAAGAATTATTTAAGCAGGTTGAACAACAAACTGCTACAGAGATGACGGCTTATATTAAAGATCAAGAGGAGGAAGCTAGATCAAAAGCAAGTCTGCTTTCTCGTGATATAATCGCTAATGCGATTAATCGTTATGCTCAAGAAGAAACAATTGAAAGAACAGTTTCTGTTGTCGCTCTTCCAAGTGAAGAAATGAAGGGAAGAATTATTGGACGTGAAGGTCGCAATATAAAAGCAATCGAACAATGTACTGGGGTAGATTTAATAATTGATGATACTCCTGAAGCTATTACAATTTCATGCTTCGATCCTGTTAGAAGAGAAATTGCTAGATTATCATTGGAGACTTTGATTCGTGATGGCCGAATTCAACCAGGTAGAATCGAAGAAGTAGTTCAAAAAACTAAAAATGAATTAGATGAAGTGATTCGCAAAACAGGTGAAGATGCCGTTTTTGAATTAGGAATTTCAAAAATTGATAAAGATATTATCATGATGTTAGGAAAACTTAAGTATCGTACTAGTTATGGCCAAAACGCCTTACAACATTCATTGGAAGTTGCTCATTTAGCAGGAATCATGGCTGCTGAATTAGGTTTAAATCAACAACTAGCTCGACGGGCTGGTTTATTACATGATCTTGGTAAGGCAGTTGACCACGAAATGGAAGGGAGCCATGTGGAATTAGGAGCAAAATTTGCTAAAAAACATGGTGAACATGCTACAGTTGTAAATGCAATTGAATCACATCATGGTGATGTACCTGCAACAAGTGTAATATCAATTTTGGTTGCTGCTGCTGATACTTTGAGTGCAGCACGCCCAGGTAGTCGTAGTGAGACAATTGAAAACTATATTCAACGACTAGAAAAACTTGAAGAAATGGCAAAAAGCTTTGATGGAGTTGATCGGGTTTTTGCAATTCAAGCTGGACGTGAAGTTCGAATTGTTGTTAAGCCAGATAAAGTAGATGACTTGATGTCTCATAAAATTGCTCGTGATATTAAAACGAAGATTGAAGAAGAGCTTACATATCCAGGACATATCAAAGTTACAGTAATTCGTGAAGTAAGAGCAAGTGAAGTTGCTAAATAGGGATAGGCATAGCCTATCCTTTTATTTGAAAGGGAAATAAAATGAAAATATTATTTATTGGTGATGTATTTGGTTCAATTGGACGTGAAATGATTGAAGATTATTTGCATCGTATTGTAAAAGATAATCAAATTGATTTTGTAATAGCAAATGTTGAAAATACAAGTCATGGAAAAGGTTTACTAAAACGCCATTATGATGAGTTATCATTTCAGGGAATTCAAGCCATGACAATGGGAAATCATACTTTTGATAAAAAGGAATTATATGACTATATTGATGAAGCGGATAAATTGATTGTACCAATCAATCAGCCAAAAGTACTACCTGGAGTTAAATCACGGGTATTTAATGTAAAAGGTAAATTGATTAGGATAACTAGCGTATTAGGTGTTGCTTTTATGGATAGTCGTACTTCAAATCCATTTGAAGTAATTGATGAGTATCTTGATTTACCGCATGATATTCATATCATAGATTTTCATGGTGAAGCAACAAGTGAAAAAATCGCTTTTGCACATTATGTTAAAGATAAGGCAAGTGCTGTTCTTGGAACACATACTCATGTCCAGACTGCTGATGAAAAGATAATTGATAGTAAATTAGCTTTCATCAGTGATGTAGGAATGACGGGGCCGTATATGAGCGCAATTGGTTGCGATCTTGATGCAATCGTCACAAGGCTAAGAGGTTTTGGAGCGCCATTTATCGTAGCTGAAAGTAGTGGTCAGCTATCTGGAGTAATAATTACTTTTGAGGAAAATACACCTGTAGCGATTGAACGAATCTTAATTAATCAAGATCATCCATATTAGGTATAATAATTAAATGTTTTCATATATTTTTTTAGGAGGAAAATTATGGAAACAATTAAAGTATCATCAACGTCATGCCCTAATAATGTGGCTGGCGCTATTGCTAGTATGATTAGAAATGAATCTAAATTACAGATTCAGGTTATTGGAGCTGCTGCTTTAAATCAAGCAATTAAGGCAATTGCAATTGCTCGGGGTTATATTATCCCAACTGGAAATGAAATTGTCTGTATTCCTTCATTTCATGATCTAATTGTTGATGATAAGGAAATCACAGCACTTAGGTTATTGTTAGAATTACGATAATTTTAAGTAATAAAAACTTAACAAAAAAAGTAACCCTACTTTAGATGAAAAGGGTTTCTTTTTTTAGTGTTTTGCGTTATAATAGTAGGCGTGATATAGGAGGAGATTTATTATGGCAAAATGTAAATTATTAATGCAAACTGCACAAACACAAAAATTAATCGATTTTTTTGATGGATATGAAGATGATAAAGTAAAATGTAAATTCATTAAAAAAACTGGAATCAAGGCTGAAATTGAATGTGAAACAGAACTTACACCAGATGAAGCAGCTGGACATTGTAAGAGTCTTTTTAAAAAGACACCTGATGGAGCAGTTTTATACTTCTCTATTCAACCAGATGGATTCTTCGGATAATAAGGACGTAAGTCCTTATTTTTTTATTTACGATAAAAGCAAGAATTAGATTTAATAAAAATGAATTTTTTCTTGTGGAAATAATAGAGATTTATGTATATAATATGATAGAAAAGTGGTGAATAAATGAAAGATTATAGTAATTATTTTAAAGGGCCTTCATTAAATGAGGCTAAAAGAAGAAGTCGTGACGAAGTTGGTCGCTATGATGATGCCTATCATGTTCCAGGAGATATGGTCAAAGTTGGACTAGGAAAAAAATATTATATTCAAACATATGGGTGTCAAGCAAATGAACGTGACAGTGAAACTTTATCAGGAATATTGGAAAGTATGTCATATCAACCGACTACAGAAATTAAAGAGGCTGACGTGATTGTTTTAAATACTTGTGCAATTCGTGAAAATGCCGAAGAAAAGGTATTTGGAAAAGTTGGATATGTCAAAAATTTAAAGAAGACTAATCCAAATCTAATTTTCGCAATGTGTGGATGTATGGCTCAAGAAGAGGTTGTTGTTAATCGGATATTGGAAAAGCATCCCCATGTTGATTTGATTTTTGGTACTCACAACATACATCGATTACCTGAGTTATTAAAAGATGCACTTTATAGTAAAGAGATGATTGTTGAAGTTTGGTCTAAAGAGGGCGATGTAATTGAAAACGCACCAGTTAGACGGGACAACAAGTATAAAGCATGGGTAAATATCATGTATGGATGTAATAAATTTTGTACTTATTGTATCGTTCCTTATACACGTGGAAAAGAACGTTCTCGTTTAGCAAAAGATATTATCAAAGAAGTTGAAGAACTGGTTGCTGAAGGCTATCAAGAAATAACGCTTCTTGGGCAAAATGTTAACAGTTATGGTAAAGATTTAGGTGAGGATTATAATTTCTCAAACTTACTTGAGGATGTCGCTAAAACAAATATTCCACGAATTCGTTTTACAACGAGTCATCCTTGGGATTTTAGTGAAGATATGATCAAAATTATTGCGAAATATGATAATATCATGCCGGCAATTCATTTACCAGTTCAATCGGGGAATAATGAAGTATTAAAGTTGATGGGGCGCCGTTATAGTCGTGAACAATATCTAGAATTATTCCATAAGATCAAAGAATATATTCCTGACTGCACAGTCACGACAGATATTATCGTGGGGTTTCCAAATGAAACTCATGAACAATATCTAGATACATTGTCTTTATATCAAGAGTGTGAATATGATTTAGCTTATACATTTGTCTACTCACCTCGGGCAGGAACACCAGCCGCGAAAATGGTTGATAATGTAGCAAGTGATGAAAAAGACCAACGATTATATAAATTGAATGAAATCGTTAATGAAAAAGCGTATAAGCAAAATCAACGTTTCTTAAATAAGATTGTCGAAGTATTAGTTGAAGGAACATCTAAGAAGGATGATTCAATGTTGACTGGGTATACTCGGCATCAAAAATTGGTAAACTTTAAAGGTGATCCTAAAGATATTGGAAAAATTATTAAAGTAAAAATAACTGAAGCCAAAACATGGGCTTTGAAAGGTGAATCAATTGAATCGTAGTTTGGATTGTGCTAAACAGTTAAATAAATATTTATTGAATCTTGATGTCATTAAAGAATATCAAAAGTATGAGCAGCTAATTCATCAGGATGATAAGATAGAAAAACTTGAAGCAAAGATGAAAGCATATCAAAAGAAGATTGTAAATCAAAAGTCAAAACAAGATGAAACAGTTGTTAAAACAATTGAAGAATATCAAAAAATTAAAGATGAATTTGAGAATCATCCATTAGTTGTTAATTATTTATACTTGAAGGAAGAAGTAGATAGTCTTTTGCAATCGATAAATACATATATAAACGGACAATTATTAAAATAGGGCTTGACTTAACGATTGATCCTAATTATAATTTATGAAATATTACACAAAACGACATAGAAAAGGAGATAGAAAATGGCATATTTTTTTGATGAACCATCACGCACATTTAATGAATATCTTTTAGTACCTGGATATTCATCTGCTGAGTGTCAAGCTAAAAATGTTAGCTTAAAGACACCATTAGTTAAATTTAAAAAAGGTGAAGAACCTGCGTTATCATTAAATATTCCCCTAGTTTCAGCGGTAATGCAAGCTGTATCTGATGATAAAATGGCAGTAGCTCTTGCAAGAGAGGGTGGGGTTTCATTTATTTATGGATCACAAACGATTGAAGATCAAGCAGCTATGGTTAAACGAGCTAAAACTTATAAAGCAGGATTTGTTCCAAGTGACTCTAATTTAAGTATTAGTGATACACTTGCAGATGTAATTGCTTTAAAAGAGAAAACTGGACATTCAACAATGGCAGTAACTGAGGATGGTAGTGCCAATGGAAAATTATTAGGAATCGTAACAGGCAGAGATTACCGGGTTTCTAGAATGGGTTTAGATACAAAAGTAACTGAGTTCATGACACCATATGATAAATTAATCTGTGGGCACATTGGAATTACTTTAAAAGAAGCAAATGATCTTATTTGGGATAATAAGTTAAATGCTTTACCTATTATTGATGATGATCAAAAATTAGCATATTTTGTCTTTAGAAAAGACTATGAAACAAGAAAATCAAACCCAAACGAACTATTAGATGATTCGAAACGTTATGTGGTAGGCGCTGGAATCAATACTCGTGATTTTGCCGAACGTGTACCGGCTTTAGTAGAAGCAGGTGCTGATGTTTTATGTATTGATTCATCAGAAGGCTTTACAGAATGGCAAAAAATTACGATTGACTGGATCAGAGAACATTATGGTGATAGCGTTAAAGTTGGAGCTGGTAATGTTGTTGATGCGGATGGTTTTAGATTTTTAGCTGAATCTGGAGCAGATTTTGTTAAGATTGGTATTGGTGGTGGATCAATCTGTATCACTCGTGAACAAAAAGGAATTGGTCGTGGGCAAGCAACGGCTACAATTGAAGTTGCTAAAGCACGTGATGAATATTTTAAAGAAACAGGAATTTATATTCCAATCTGCTCTGACGGTGGGATCGTTCATGATTACCATATGACATTGGCTTTAGCTATGGGTTCTGATTTCATCATGTTAGGTAGATATTTCTCAAGATTTGATGAATCTCCAACTAATAAAGTTAGTATCAACGGTCAGTATATGAAGGAATACTGGGGTGAAGGTTCTGCTCGTGCTCGTAACTGGCAACGTTATGATATGGGTGGTGATTCTAAACTTTCTTTTGAAGAAGGAGTTGACTCATATGTACCATATGCCGGTAGCTTAAAAGATAATGTTGGTTTAACTTTAAGTAAAATCAAGTCAACAATGTGTAACTGTGGAGCCTTAACTATTCCAGAATTACAAGAGAAAGCAAAAATTACGCTTGTTTCCTCAACTAGTATTGTTGAAGGTGGCGCACATGATGTAGTTTTAAAAGATTCTACATCTGGAAATGGACATCAAAACTAAAACGCGATTAATTCGCGTTTTTTTGTTCATTTTTTTTAATTTCCAACATATATTAAAATAGGTGAGAACATGGCAAATAATATTCGTGAAATCATTACTCAGGCAGTAATTGCTAAAGGGAAAAAAAGAACCCTTAATAAATATCCGTTTTCGATTGAAGGATATGACAAAATTCTAGGGTGTTGGATTACTAACCATCGTTATAACGCAGCTTTTAAAGATGGGAAACCTGTTGTTTTGGGAACTTTTGACGTTCATCTATGGTACAGTATCAATGATGATAGTAGTCTATTGAAGCAAACTGTAAGCTACTTAAACGAATTAGATTTAGTGAAAAAAGAAACCCGAAATTTTGATGAGGGTGATGAATTAATGGTTACCTGTAATCGTGAACCAAAATGTATTAGTGTAAATAAGTTGGAAGATAAAGTTGTCATTGAGATTGAAAAAGAAATCTCATTAAGTGTTGTTGGTAAAACAACAATGCGAGTAGAAACTAAAGCAGAGAATGAGACATGGGATGAATTAGAAAATTTAACAGTCGATGAAAATTTTATCAAATAAAGGCGGAAGCCTTTTTTCTTTTGAGGTTACTTGTGTTATAATGTGATAGTAATTTTTTAGAAGTGAGGTTAATTGATGAAACCAAAATATAGTCCAATGATGATGCAATATTTATCAATAAAAGAAGAAAATCAAGATTCAATCGTTATGTTTAGATTAGGGGATTTCTATGAAATGTTCTTTGACGATGCCATAATGGTTTCTAAAGAATTAGAAATTGCTTTAACAGGGAAAAATGCTGGAGCTCCTGAACGGGTTCCAATGTGTGGGGTACCTTTCCATTCGGCTAGTGGATATATTCAAAAATTAGTTGATAATGGACATCGGGTTGCGATTGTTGAACAGTTAACAGAACCTGGGAAACGAGGAATCGTAGAACGTGGGGTGGTACAGATCATTACTCCAGGAACTATCTTTGATGAATCTCTGACAAATAATAAAAACAATTATATTGCTGCCTTAGAAGAATTTGATTTTACTTATACTTTAGCTTTTTGTGATATCACAACCGGCGAATTTAGTGTGGTCAATATTGAAAAGAAAGAGAAATTATTATTGAATCAGCTAGAAACAATGGCAGTTAAGGAAATTGTCACTTTACCAAATCAAATACGTGAATTTGATGATATTTTATCTTCACCATTTGCACACGATAATTATAATGAAAAGTATGATAAGATTTTTAGCAAAATCAATGATTTAAAACAAATTAAAACAGCGTCATTACTGCTTAATTATTTATTAGATACACAAAAAAGAGAATTGGAACATTTACAGATAATTGAAGAAATTAATAATGAAGATTATGTGACAATGGATCTTTATACAAAAAAAGCTTTAGAACTGACGAGTAGTGCTAAAAGTAATGATAAATATGGAAGTCTATTTTGGCTTTTAGATCAAACTAAAACAGCAATGGGATCACGGATGTTAAAACAATGGATCGAACGACCTCTAATTAATCAAGAACAAATAGAAGAACGTTTGGATATCGTAGAGATCTTTACTAATCATTTTATTCAACGAGAAAGTATTAAAGAAATTCTGAAAGATATTTACGATCTTGAAAGACTATCTTCACGAATTGCTTTTGGAAATATTAATGCTCGTGATCTAAAGTGGATTAGCAGTTCCTTAAAAGTAGTTCCAGAATTAAAAAATCAATTATTATCGTTAGATGAACCTTTAATTAGTGCCTTGGCAGATCATTTTACTGATTTAAGTCACATTACTAATTTGATTGATCAAGCAATTGTTGATAATCCGCCATTAACTGTAAAAGAAGGAAATTTAATCAAGGAAGGATTTAATGAAGAACTTGATGAACTTCGTTATATCCGTGATCACGGTAAACAGTGGTTAGCTCAATTTGAGCAAAATGAGCGTGATAAAACAGGAATAAAAGGATTAAAAGTAGGATATAACCGTGTCTTTGGATATTATATTGAAGTGACTAAAGGAAATCTATCATTAGTTAAAGATGAATTTAATTATACTCGTAAACAAAGTTTATCTAATGCTGAACGTTTTGTGACACCAGAATTAAAAGAGATGGAATCAAAATTACTTAGTGCACAAGATAAAATGATAAAACTAGAATATGCATTATTTACAGAAATTAGAAATTACATAAAAAAAGATGTTCATGCTATTCAGGATGTTGCTAAAATTATTGCTAAAATTGATGTTTTTCAATCATTAGCAATGATTTCTAGTGAGAATAGTTATGTTCGGCCAACTTTCAATCATAATAAAGTGTTTAAAGTAGTTGATGGTCGTCATGGCGTAATTGAACGGGTTATGGCACAAGGAACATATGTTTCGAATGATGTAAATATTGATGCTGCTAATCCAGTGATGTTGATTACGGGACCTAATATGGGTGGTAAATCGACTTATATGCGAACGATTGCTTTAATTGCACTGATGGGACAAATAGGGTGTTTTGTTCCATGTAGCGAAGCTTGTATTCCAATTTTTGATCAAATTTTTACTCGAATCGGGGCTAGTGATGATTTAATTTCCGGGCAGTCAACTTTTATGGTTGAAATGTTAGAAGCTAATAATGCTTTACGCTTTGCAACAGAAAATTCATTGATTATTTTTGATGAGATAGGTCGAGGGACTGCAACTTTTGATGGGATGGCAATTGCTCAAGCTATGATCGAGTATATCGCTGCAAAGATTAAGTGTATTACATTATTTTCAACTCATTATCATGAATTAACATTCTTAGAAGAAAAGAATCTTGGAATTAAAAATGTCCATGCTAGTGCTTCAATTGAAAATGATGATCTTGTCTTTTTATACCGTATCAAACCAGGACGGTCAAATAAATCTTATGGTGTCAATGTTGCTAAATTAGCAAAATTACCAGATGCAGTATTAAATCGTGCTAATGTACTATTAGAAGCTTTAGAGGAAAATAATATTGAGCATCATTTAAGCGATGATACTTTAAAAGAAGCTCCACCAGTAACCGTAAGTGTAGTGGAAAAATATTTAGAAGGTATTGATCCAATGGCGCTTTCACCAATTGATGCTTTATCAACATTGATTGAATTAAAGAAATTAAATGAAAAGTAGGTGATATATTTGCAAAAAATAAGACAGCTAGATGATGTATTGGCTAATAAAATCGCTGCTGGTGAGGTGATTGAAAGACCGGCAAATGTAGTTAAAGAACTAGTCGAAAATAGTATTGATGCAAACAGTACGAAGATAGATGTGATTATTGAAGAAGGTGGATTAAACTTGATTCAAATAATTGATAATGGTGAGGGAATGGTCAAAGAAGATGCCTTACTATGTTTTTCACGTCATGCTACTAGTAAAATCAAAGATGATCAAGATTTGTTTTGCATTCAAACTTTAGGGTTTAGAGGTGAAGCAATTCCTTCGATTGCTTCAATTAGTAATTTTGAATTGAAAACGAGTACAGGAGGAACAGGGACAACTGTTACTTATGAATATGGACGCTTTGTTGAGTGTAATGAAAGTGATAGTAAAAAAGGGACTAATATCAAAGTTGAAAAATTATTTCAAAATGTCCCAGCTCGATTAAAATATATAAAATCGACTAATGCTGAGTTTGCTAATATTCAAACATATTTGGAACGGCTATCTTTATCTCATCCGCACATTGCTTTTATGTTAGTTCATAATGGCAGAACAATTTATAAGACCAATGGAAATGGTAATTTGTTGGAAGTTATCTCGAACATTTATGGATTAAATGTTGCCAAAGCAATGATTCCAGTGGATTTTGAAGATGATGAATTTCATGTGACGGGTTATGTTTCAAAAATTGATGTGAATCGTGCTAGTAAGAATCATATGGTGACAATGGTAAATTCACGGGTAGTTAAAAATAAAGTGAGTGTTGATAGTATTAATAATGCATATCGTCGATATTTAGCTGATAAACGTTATCCAATTGCGATTGTTAATATTGAAATAGATCCTTATTTAGTAGATGTTAATGTGCATCCCTCAAAGCTGGAGGTACGTTTTTCTAAAGAAAGTCAATTACGTGAATTAATTTATCAAGGTGTTAGTGATGCTCTTGCAAAAGTTAATTTGACTTACGATGCGACCGCTGAATATAAAAAAACTAAGGCGCCTTTGAATTTGGAACAACCTAGTCTTGATTTAACTTATGAGTCAGTACCCATTAAAACAATAGAGCAACCACGATTTGAAGCTGATTTTCCTCAAAATGATCAAGAAGTTGTTTTTAAAGACGCATCTTTCGATGATTTTACTTTTGTTAAGGAAGAAACTAGTGAATACATTATCCCCAATCAACAAATTATTGAGACAAAAGTTGAGCCACGTGAAAAATTAATGAAAAAGAAGTTATTTGTTAAAGGACAGGTTCATGGTACATATATAATTTGTGAAGATGAAACAGGAATGTATATTGTTGATCAGCATGCTGGGCAAGAAAGAATCAATTATGAGTATTTTTTGGAAAAATATCAAAATCTTGATCTATCAATGCGGGATTTATTAGTACCGATCACACTTGAATATCCTTTAAGTGAATTTTTGATTATTGAGGAAAGGAAAGACTTATTGACTAAAGTTGGAATTAATCTTGAGGTTTTTGGTAATAGCGGTTATGTAATAAAGCAATTACCGTTATGGATGCAAAATATTGATGAGCAAGTATTTATTGAAGATATGATGACGCAGTTATTAAATGATAATAAAATCGATGTCATCAAATTACAAGATCATGCAATTGCTACGCTTAGTTGTAAAGCTTCATTAAAAGCAAATACACATTTATCAACCGAAGGGATGCAAAATATTATTGATAATTTAATGCGTTGTGATAATCCATACGTTTGTCCGCATGGAAGACCAACAATTATATATTATTCAACTTATGAAATTGAAAAGTTATTTAAGAGGGTCGTGTAATGGAGAAAGTTATTGTTGTAGTTGGTCCAACTGGGGTTGGAAAAACTAGGATGGGCGTTGCTCTAGCTAAGCATTTTAATGGCGAAGTGATTAGCGGTGATTCGATGCAAATATATAAAACAATGGATATTGGAACGGCTAAAGTAACAGATGATGAAATGGAAGGTATTGTTCATCATTTGATTGATGTTAAGGAACCAACTGAAAGCTATAGTGTAAAAGATTTTCAAGATGAAGTTCGTTTAAAAATAAAAGAAATAATATCACGTGGTAAATTGCCGATTATTGTAGGTGGTACAGGATTATATATTAAAGCAGCACTTTATGATTATGAATTTAGTGAAAGTCAAACCAATCATCAAGAATATGTTGAGAAGTATCAAGATTATTCAAATGAAGAGTTATACAATTATTTAATTGAGATTGATAAAGCAAGTGCTAAAGAGCTTCATCCTAATAATCGTCAACGGGTCTTAAGAGCAATTGCAATTTATGAAAGTACAGGGATAAAAAAAAGTGAAACACTTGCCAAACAAAATCATGAATTAATTTATAATGCTAAATTTATTGGGCTGACATTAGAACGTGAAAGTTTATATCAGCGGATCGATCAACGTGTTGATTTGATGATGGAGCAGGGATTGCTTCAAGAAATAGATGGCTTAATGAAAAAGAATTATACCCGTGAAATGCAAAGCATGAAAGCAATCGGGTACAAGGAATGGTTTGCTTATTATCAGGGAACTCAAACACTTGATGAAACTTTGGAGTTGATAAAAAAGAATTCTCGTAATTATGCAAAGCGTCAATATACTTGGTTTAATAATCAAGTTCCGGTTATTTGGTTTAATGTGAATCTAAATAATTTTAATGAGACGATTAATGCAGTTATCAGTGAATTAGAAGGGTAATTATACCCTTTTATTGTTTATGCAACTGTTAGTTGACAGATTGCCTAGCCGTAGTTTATTGTGATTTGGAATAAAAAAACTATAATCATGGTTGTCAGGAGGAAGAAATAAATGATGTTTAATGACAACTTAAATAAATATCGAAAACAAAAGGGATTGTCGCAAGAGGAATTAGCTTTTCGGTTAGGAGTATCGAGACAATCGGTAAGTAAGTGGGAATCAGGTCAATCTACACCTGAATTAGAACGAATAATTGAAATTGCTGATCTATTTGGTATATCTTTAGATGAATTAATTGGACATGAAAGTAATGATTATGTTACAGTTGACCGTGAAGAATTGAGAAGTGTAGTGCGTCATCTCTTTACTTATGAATATAAGAGTAAATTTAAAATTGGAAATGTTCCATTAATTCATATTAATTTAGGTCGTGGTTTTAGAATTGCGAAAGGAATTATTGCAATTGGCAATATTGCGGTAGGGCTTTTTAGTTTTGGGGCTTTAGCACTTGGTGTATTTAGTCTTGACGGTCTGGCAATTGGTTTATTGACATTAGCAGGAATTGCTATAGGGGGAATTAGCTTAGGAGGGCTAAGTATTGGCTATTTTGCTGTAGGTGGAATGGCAATAGGAATCTATGCAATTGGAGGTATGGCAATTGCCTCCAAACTCGCAATTGGGGGTATGGCTCATGGTTATGTTGCAATTGGAAGTTCTGCAAATGGTGTCCATACATTAGTTAGCACTAATTGTTCACTAGAAATGATTAGTAATTTTATCTTGCGACAGCATAATCTAAATGCTAAAATAGTTGAATTTTTATTACTCTTTATATATTAAAAGCCGTCTGAAAACAGACGACTTTTTTATTCATCATAAATATTAACAATTTCTCCATTTAAAATTCGATTCATATTTTTTATAGCACAGAAATTACCGCACATACTGCAAGTATCTTCTTTTTCAGGTTTTGCTTGTTGGCGGTATGTACGTGCTTTTTTAGGATCAATGGCTAATTCAAACATTTTTTCCCAGTCTAAATTTTTTCTGGCACAACTCATTTGGTAGTCCAAATCTTTTGCCCCTTTGATACCTTTCGCAATATCGGCAGCATGTGCTGCAATTTTAGATGCGATGATTCCTTCTTTAACATCATTTAGATCAGGGAGACGAAGATGTTCAGCAGGAGTTACATAACATAGAAAAGCAGCACCATTAGCGGCAGCCAATGCACCGCCAATTGCAGCTGTGATATGGTCATAACCTGGGGCAATATCAGTAACTAGTGGACCAAGAACATAAAAAGGGGCTCCCTGGCAAATGGTTTGTTGAATTTTTATATTAGCTTCGATTTGATTTAAAGCCATGTGACCTGGACCCTCAACAATTACTTGAACATCTTTTTGCCATGCACGTTTTGTAAGTTCTCCCAAAGTCACCAATTCTTCAATTTGACTTATATCGCCAGCATCTTCGATTGAACCAGGACGGCAAGCATCACCTAAACTTATTGTTACATCATATTTTTGACAAATATCAAGGATTTCATCATAGTATTCATAAAAAGGATTTTCTTGACCAGTCATTTCCATCCAAGCAAAAATAATTGAACCGCCTCGGGAAACGATATTAGTAAGACGCTTATTTTCTTTAAAACGTTGAGCTGTATTTTTATTAATTCCTACATGAATTGTCATAAAATCTACTCCGTCGCGAGCATGCATCTCAACAATATCAATCCATTGTCGAGCAGTAATTTCTTTTAAGGGCTTATGATAATAAACTACAGCATCGTAGATTGGCACTGTTCCAATTATTGCGGGACATTCTTTGGTTAATTTGCGACGGAATTTTTGAGTATCGCCATATGAACTTAAATCCATTATTGATTCAACTCCCATATTGACAGCATCATTAGCTTTTTTAAGTTCCATATCTAAATCTTTCCAGTCTCTAGAAGTTCCAAGATTTACATTAATTTTTGTTTTAAGCATTGAACCAATCCCATTTACATTAATACAGGTATGATACTTATTGGCTGGGATAACAACTTTTCCTTGGGCTATTAGTGTCTTCAATTCTTCAATATTCATTTTCTCTTTAGCCGCAACAATTTTCATTTCAGGAGTAATGATTCCCTTTTTTGCTGCATTCATTTGTGTTGTGTAATTCATTTTTTATCTCCATTCTTTTTTGTATAGAAAAAGGTTTGGACCAAAATAGGTTCAAACCGAACATAAACAAAAATAGTGGCTAGATCCCTACGTTGGCATTACCCAAATCAGGTTATACAGGTCGAAGTTAGATTACTTCCTCTCAGCCCGCATACGAGCTCCCTTTCTATATAAATAAGTCTACCTTTACTGCACGCAAATGTCAATTTTTATTACTTATTTTGTTGATTTAGTTTTTTTATATCACTGGTACGCCCGTGTTTCAAAATTCTTCGATAATTCTCAGCTAAAGCTTTTTCATAATTACTGGTCATCCATGGTACATAGAACTGTGTATTTCCTAGTTCTTTTGGAAGATACTGAATATATTCCCACAATTCTGGCCGACTATAATCATACTTTTCATCATCTTCTAAACCAACCGGCGTAAGACGTAAGTAAGAAGGGGTTTTTAAAGAACGTTCATTTAGTGAAGTTAACGCAGCATCAATTGCATTTTCACTAGATTTTGATTTTGGTGATAAACATAAATCGATAATTGCACTAGCAATAGGAATTCGAGCTTCTGGAAAACCGATTGTTTTAGCGGCTTGCATAGCAATTACCGTACGCATACACGCATTTGGATTGGCTAAACCAATATCTTCATAAGCAGTTGTGATAAGTCGCCGTTCTAAAGATTCAATATCTTTTGATTCAATCAGTTTAGCAAAATAATACATAGCACCATTAGGATCACTACCACGGATTGATTTTTGCAAACCACTTAATGTATCGTAGTAATTATCTTCGTCTTTATCATAGACAACATTAGTTTTAATAGCAGCAGTTTTCAAATCAGCTTGAGTAATATGATTATTTTCACAAACAATTGTACAAATTTCTAAACAGTTATAACCATAGCGAATATCGCCACTACATAATTTTGCAATACTATGCAATGCTTCTTTTTCAATCGTATATTTGCTGTTTAAACCATTTGGTGAAGTCATTGCCTTATTTAAACCAGCTACAATTTCATCAACAGTTAAAGGTCTAACTTCAAGAATATGACAACGAGAACGAATCGCTGGATTAATTGAATGAAATGGGTTTGCTGTAGTACATCCAGCGACTATTAATAATCCACTTTCCATGTGTGAAAGAAGATCATCTTGGCGCGCTTTATTAAGTCGATGAACTTCATCAATGATTACAAAAAGACTACCACTTAACTTAGCTTCTTCAATAATTGCATCCATTTCTTTTTTATTTCCGGTTGAAGCGTTGAAGATGCGATATGGAATGTCAAGATCATTTGCAAGGGCCATTGCAATTGTTGTTTTGCCACAGCCGGGGCTACCGTATAAAATAATTGAAAATGGATGACTTTTTTGAACAAATTTAGTTAAAATAGCATTTGGTCCAACTAAATGTTGTTGTCCGATTATATCTTTTAAATTTTGAGGTCGCATTCTATTGGCAAGGGTTGATGACATATTATCTTCCTTTCGTTTTTAAAATCAGTTATAATAATTATAACATTTTTAAAGATTGAAAGATAGGTGGATTAAAATGAGATTAGTTGTACAGAAAGTTAGTCAAAGTAGTGTTAAGATTGAAGGAGAAATTGTAGGAGCTATTGATAAAGGATATATGGTTTTAGTTGGGATAACTAATGGCGATGACGAGTTATTAGTTGAAAAGATGGTTGATAAATTAGTGAATTTGAGAATATTTGAAGATGAAAATGATAAATTAAATCTATCTTTATTAGATGTAGGAGGAAGTGTTTTATCAATTTCACAGTTCACATTATATGCTAATTGTAAAAAAGGACGAAGACCAAGTTTTATCGATGCTGCTAAACCAGATATTTCTAGTCCGCTTTATGATTTTTTTAATAAAAAGTTAGAAGAAAAGGGAATTAATGTGGAACGAGGAGTATTTGGAGCAATGATGGAGGTATCATTGATTAATGATGGGCCAGTGACAATTATCTTAGATAGTAATGAGTTATTTTATTAACAAATTGAGTAAACTTATTGATTTTATATTTTTTTACAAAAAAAGACAAAAAAGGCTTTACAAGACAAAAGGGATATGGTAAATTAAATAGGCACTCGAGGAAAGGGACGTAAGGACCGGAGAGAAAAAGCAAAAAAAGTTAAAAAAAAGATTGACTAAAAAGCGAAAAGAGTGTAAGATATTCAAGTCGGCAAAAGAAGCCGGAGAGATCATTGAAAACTAAACAGAATTAAGAAACACACGTCAATATCCAGAAGGATAAAAAAGAAAAAAGAGCTAAACAAACGAAGAGTTGTTTAAATAAACAATGGAGAGTTTGATCCTGGCTCAGGATGAACGCTGGCGGCGTGCCTAATACATGCAAGTCGAACGCGAGCACTTGTGCTCGAGTGGCGAACGGGTGAGTAATACATAAGTAACCTGCCCTAGACAGGGGGATAACTATTGGAAACGATAGCTAAGACCGCATAGGTACGGACACTGCATGGTGACCGTATTAAAAGTGCCTCAAAGCACTGGTAGAGGATGGACTTATGGCGCATTAGCTGGTTGGCGGGGTAACGGCCCACCAAGGCGACGATGCGTAGCCGACCTGAGAGGGTGACCGGCCACACTGGGACTGAGACACGGCCCAGACTCCTACGGGAGGCAGCAGTAGGGAATTTTCGGCAATGGGGGAAACCCTGACCGAGCAACGCCGCGTGAAGGAAGAAGGTTTTCGGATTGTAAACTTCTGTTATAAAGGAAGAACGGCGGCTACAGGAAATGGTAGCCGAGTGACGGTACTTTATTAGAAAGCCACGGCTAACTACGTGCCAGCAGCCGCGGTAATACGTAGGTGGCAAGCGTTATCCGGAATTATTGGGCGTAAAGAGGGAGCAGGCGGCAGCAAGGG